>JACPRU010000086.1 GCA_016189835.1 Deltaproteobacteria bacterium
CCGGCGCGCGGCTTCGACGGCCGGCCGGTCGACTTCGAGTACGTGCGCTGGAACGAGGCCTGAGGAGAACAGGGGTCGGGAGTCTTTTCCGCCGAGGCGGAAAAGACTCCCGACCCCTTTTCTCTAGCGCGGGCCCGCGAAGCTCGGGTTGGCCTGCTTCCAGCTCTCGACGGGGTTGCGCTCGCGCCAGCGCCGGGCGTAGTCGCCGAGCGTCTCGAACACCACCCCCTCGCGGCTCGCGAAGTGGTCGATCAGCCGCTCGAGCAGCAGCATGCGGTGTCCGCGCCCGATCACCTGCGGGTGGAGGGTCAGCGTGAAGAGGCCTCCCGCGCAGCTCGCGTGGGCGTAGTCGAAGTCGCCCTTCCAGGTCTCCTCCACGGCCGACGGCGCCGACAGGCCGGTGTTCGAGCCGAGGATGAACTCGAACGGCGGGAAGTCGTCGAGGCCCCAGGTGACCGGCAGCTCGACGAGCGGCCGGGTCTCGCCGAACACGTAGGGCTCGTCGAGCGACCAGCGGTCGCCGCTGCGCAGGTAGTAGGGGAAGAAGTCGCTGCCCATGCAGCTCGAGTCGTACTCGAAGCCGTACTCGAGCAGCAGGTCGACGCTGCGCGGGCTCAGGTCCCAGGCCGGCGAGCGATAGCCGCGCGGCCGCACGCCGGCCGTCCGGTCGAGCGCTTCGAGACCGCGATCGAGGACGCGCCGCTCGCCGGCCTCGTCGAAGCTCGCGGGATTCTCGTGCACCCAGCCGTGGTGGACCAGCTCGTGCCCCTCGTCGCGGATGCGGCGCACCAGGTCCGGATAGGCGAGCGCGGTGTGGCCGGGCACGCACCAGCTGGCGCGCATGCGGCGGCGGCGCAGCATCTCCAGGATCCGCGGCGTCGCCACGGCGCCGAACTCGCCGCGCGAGATCATGCTCGGATTGTTCGAGCGCATCGAGCCGATCCAGACCGACATCGCGTCGAAGTCGAAGGTGATCGCACACGAGAGGCGGGGGTCGGAGACGTTCATCGGGATTCCTCCGGTCTACGGAGATGCGAGGGCCAGGCGCGGTAGAGCGAGGCGCGGCGGCGCCGGTCGCGGAACGTCGGCGCCGCGCCGCCTTGACGATTCTCGTGCAGCCGGTCGAGATCGATCTCGGCGCGGATCACCATCTCGCGGTTGGCCTCGGCCTCGGCGAGCACGCCGTCGGCGGGCCAGCCGGCGTCGCAGGGGGCGAGTACGGAGCTTCGTCCCCAGGCGTCGGGCAGCGGCGCTCCCGGCCGCCCGACGGCGCAGCAGTGCACCAGGAACACCTGGTTCTCGACGCACCTCGCCTGCGCGCAGTGCCGCACGCGCCAGAAGCCGTGCTCGGTCAGCGTGAACGAGGGGCAGAGGACGATCTCCGCTCCCTGCTCGGCGAGGCTCGCGGCACACTCGGGGATCTCCGCCTCGTAGCAGATGGCGACGCCGACGCGCGCGAAGCCGAGATCGACGGCTTGCAGCCGATCGCCCTCCGCGCCGTTCCACGCCGATTCGGCGGGGAAGATGTGCGTCTTGGCGTGCCGGTGCTGCCGCCCGCCGGGCTCGAAGAGGTGGGCGACGTTGAGCGTGCGGCCGGCCTCGCGAACCAGGTGCGATCCGGCGAGGATCACCTGGCGCCGCGCGCGCGCCTCGGCGGCGAAGAAGCCGCGGTACGCCTCGGTGTGCTCGTCGATCCGCGCGAGCTCGGCGAGCGGCGCTTCCCGCCAGCCGGGGAAGGAGGCGAACAGCTCGATCGTGAACAGCTCGGGAAACAGCACCAGGTCGGCGCCGCGCGCGCCGTCGAGCAGCCCGCGCGCGTGCTCGGCGAACTCCGCGAAGCTCCCGACGGGCCGCAGCGCGAACTGGCAGGCGGCGATCGACAGCGTTCGAGCCATCGGCGGTCCTCCTCGGCTCAGAACTCCTGCAGCGTCGGCCGCAGCAGGATCTCGTTCACGTCCACCTCCGCGGGCTCGGCGATCGCGAAGGCGATGGCGCGAGCGACGGCGTCGGCCGGGATGGCGATCGCGTAGAACGCCCGCGTCCGCTCGCGCAGGTCGGGCTCGGTGACGCTCTCGGCCAGCTCGGTGGCGACCGCGCCCGGCGAGATGATGGTCGTGCGAACGTGCGGCTTCAGCTCCTGGCGCAGGCCCTCGGAGATCGCCCGCACCGCGTGCTTGGTGGCCGCGTAGACGGCGTTTCCCGGCCGCACCTTGTGGCCGGCGACCGAGGACACGTTGATGATGTGGCCGCTTTCCTGCCGCTTCATGATCGGCAGCACCGCGGCGACGCCGTAGAGGAGGCCCTTGATGTTGACGTCGATCATGCGGTCCCAGTCGTCGACCTTCAGGCGCTCGAACGGCGACAGCGGCATGATCCCCGCGTTGTTGACGAGGACGTCGACGCGCCCGAACGCGCGCAGCGCGCCCTGCACCAGCGCCTCGACGTCCCGGCGGCGCGTCACGTCGGTGACGAACGCCTGCGCGCGGCCGCCCGCCTCGCGGATGTCCCGGGCGAGCGCCTCGAGCTGCGGCTGGCGCCGGGCACCGAGCGCGAGCGACGCGCCGCGAGCGGCGAGATGCCTGGCCGCCGCCTCGCCGATGCCGCTGCTGGCACCCGTGATGACGACGACCTTCCCGGAAACGTTGTCCACCATGATCTCCCCCCGCGGGTGGCCCGGCCCCTGCCGCTTGTACTCTCTCCGCGGGCCATCTTGAAGTCCGCCGACGGATCGACGAATGTCTCCCCTCGAGAGGCATCCCGCATGGCGATCCGAGAAATGAGCGAGGAAGAGGTCCGCGGCCGCGTGCGAGCGCTGCTCGCCGAGGCGCACCCCGACCGCGTGAGCCAGTTCGAGTTCCGCGGCAAGCAGTACGATCACGGCCTGGCCTGGGTGCACTTCCCCGAGGGCTACGGCGGCCTCGGCATCAGCCCGCGCCTGCAGGCGGTGGTGAACGACGAGATCCGGCGGCACGCCGAGACCGTCTACGAGGACATGCAGATCAATCCGATCGGCATCGGCATGGGCGCGCCGACCGTGCTCACTCACGGCACGGAGTGGATGAAGAAGAACCTGCTGCGGCGCGTCTTCACCGCCGAGGACATCTGGTGCCAGCTGTTCAGCGAGCCGGGGGCGGGATCGGACGTCGCCGGCCTCGCCACGCGCGCCGTGCGCGACGGCGATCACTGGGTGGTGAACGGCCAGAAGGTGTGGACGAGCCTCGCCCACATCTCGAAGTGGGGGATGCTGCTCGCCCGCACCGATCCCGACGCCCCCAAGCACTCCGGGATGTCGTACTTCCTCCTCGATCTCGAGACCCCGGGGGTGGAGGTGCGCCCGCTCCACCACCTCACCGGCGAGGCGGAGTTCAACGAGGTGTTCCTGAGCGACGTGCGCATCCCCGCCGAGCGGATGTTCGCCACCGAGGGCGAGGGATGGAAGGTCGCGATCACCACCTTGATGAACGAGCGCACCGCGATCGGCGGCGCCGCGTCGCGCAAGGGCGGCGGCTCGATCGGCGCGCTCCTCGATCTCTGGAAGGCGAGGCGGGGTCTGACCGCCGAAACCGAGACGATCCTGCGCGACCGCGTCGCGCGGCTCTACGTCGAGGCCGAGCTGCTGCGCTTGACCGCGCTGCGGGCGCGGGCCGCGCAGAAGGCGGGAAACCCCGGGCCGGAGGGCTCGATCAGCAAGCTCGCGCACGCCGAGCTCAACAAGCGAATCTGGGAGTGCGCGATGGAGGTGATCGGCGACGACTCGCTGCTCTACGAGGCGGGCTACCGGCGCCGCCGCCCGTCGGGCGAGAGCTTCGCGACGCGGGTCGCGCTCGCCAAGTACCAGTTCCTGCGCTCGCGGGCGAACTCGATCGAGGGCGGCACGTCGGAGGTGATGCGCAACATCCTCGGCGAGCGCGTGCTCGGCCTGCCGGGCGAGCCGCGGACGGACAAGGACGTACCCTGGAAGAACATCCCGCGCAGCGCTTGAGGACCGCCACCATGGATTTCGAGTTCACCCCCGAGCACGAAGAGCTCCGCCAGACGGTGCGCCGTTTCCTCGAGCGCGAGTCGCCGGAGGCCCGCGTCCGCGCACTGATGGAGACGGCGGCGGGCTACGACGAGCGCGTGTGGAAGCGCATGGCCGAGGAGCTCGGCCTGCCCGGCCTGGTGATCCCCGAGCGCCACGGCGGCGCGGGCCTCGGGCCGGTCGAGCTGGCGATCGCCATGGAAGAGATGGGCCGCGTGCTCTTGTGCGCCCCCTACCTCTCGACCGGCGTGCTCTCGGTGTACGCGCTGCTTCAGGTCGCGAGCGAGGAGGAGCGCGGCCGGCTTCTCCCCGAGATCGCCTCCGGCGCGCTCATCGCGGCCGTGGCGCTGCCGCCGCAGGCCGGCTCGGGCGACGGCGCGTGTCGCGCCACCCGCGAGGCGGGCGCCTGGCGGCTCGACGGATCGGCGGGGTTCGTGATCGACGGGCACGTCGCCGACGTCGTGCTGGTCGTGGCGCGGACCGCGGAGGGGCTCGGCCTCTTCCGCGTCGAGGGCGGCGCCGCCGGCCTGCGGCGAACGGCGCTGCCGACGCTCGATCTCACGCGCAAGCTCTCGCGCCTCGAGTTCTCGGCGGTTTCCGCCGCGGCGGTCTCGGCGGGCGACGCGTCAGCGGGTCTCGAGCGGGCGCTGGCGCTCACCATCGCCGCGCTCGGTGCCGAGCAGCTGGGCGGCGCGCAGCGCTGTCTCGAGGCCGCCACCGAGTACGCCAAGACCCGACTCCAGTTCGGCCGGCCGATCGGCTCCTACCAGGCGATCAAGCACAAGTGCGCCGACCTGCTGGTCGAGGTCGAGTTCGCGCGCTCCGCCGCCTACCACGCCGCCTTCCGCGCCCGGGCGGGGAACGACGCCGAGGCCGCCGAGGCCGCGCACATGGCGAAGGCCTACTGCTCCGAGGCGTACTTCCACGCCGCGGCGGAGAGCATACAGATCCACGGCGGCATGGGCTTCACCTGGGAGCATCCGGCGCATCTCTATTTCAAGCGCGCCAAGGCGAGCGCCGTGCTGTTCGGCGATCCGATCCACCACCGCCGAGAGCTCGCTCGACAGATCGGTATCTGACCGCGAAGCGGCGCTCAATCCGCGTAGAGCGCGCCGTGCGGACCTCGATGCTCTCGCGAGGGAGGGCGTCCGGCGGAGCCTCGGGGTTCACGAAGCCCGTGTGCGCCGTGTAGCGGGCGCGGCGGTCCCGCGCGGCGTCCCAGCACTTGAACACGAGCATCTCCTGAGGCTGCATGTCCCGCACGTAGAACCAGCGGTGGCGCGGGTCGTAGCGGACCGAGAAGATGTTGCCGCGGTGGCGCGGACGGGAGAGGTCGCCTTCCCCGTAGTGCTCGATGGCCGTGTCGACGATGTCTTCGGGCGAGGTGCTCGGCGCTTGTGAAGCGCGAGCGACGGCGCCTGGTCACGACAAACGCCGTCGTCTTCGAAATCCACGCGTTGCTCGACGCGCACGACTCCGGAGATCACCCGCCCTCCGGAGATGACGTCGATCCGCGGATACGAAGCGGTGAAGCTCGAGAGCATCGAGCGATACCGGAATCGCGTGGCGGAGCTACGCACAAGATCGTGAGCCCGAGATCCGCGGCGCCTGACCTCATCTTCGCCCCCTTCCTCAGCGAGCCTCGGCCAGCACGTCCGATTCCGGGTATGGGTGCCCGGATCCGGACGGGCTTGCCCATCAACACTTCTTCGCAAGTCCCTGATCTCGAAGGCTCGCGGATACTGGCACGCCCCACGCCACGCCCTCCCGCGTGGCCATCGCCGCGACCCCTGCTCCTTCACGCCTCGCCCAAGCGGGTGCGCCGAGCATCTACCGCCCGCGCCACCCCGAGCGCACCGCCTTCTACCAGCTCTTCGAGATGCACTTCGACCGCTACCTCTGGTCGTACGACGAGCGCTTCGAGCCCCGCTTCGGCCCCCTGCGTTCGGTGGTCCAACCCAGCGTCCAGGCCTATCTCGCATGCGGCCGGCTCCTGGGAGGCTTCGCGCGCGTCCGCTGCCCGTCGTGTCTGGCCGAACATCTTCTGGCGTTCTCCTGCCAGACCAGAAACTTCTGCGCCTCCTGCCAGGCAAAGCGCGCGGCGCTGCTGGGCGAGCGCCTCATCGAGAAGCTCTTCGCGCCGGTGCCGCACGCGATGTGGACCTTCACGATCCCCAAGGCCCTGCGCGGCCTCTTCCAGCGCGAGCGAAAGCTCCTCGCAATCCTCTCCCGCTGCGCCTACGACGCTCTGCTCGAGACCTTCCAGGCCGCGCTCGAACGCAAGGACGTGAGACCAGGCTGCGTTACCTCGATTCAGACCTTCGGGTCGTTCGGCGCAAACTTCCACCCCCACATCCATGCCATCGCCTCCGCGGGGGCTTTCACCGAGCAGGGACGGTTTGTGCCGCTTGCCGACGTCGATCCGAAGGTCGTCGAGAAGGTCTTCCGCCGCCTGGTTCTCGCCCGGCTCCACCGGGCCAAGCGCCTCTCGGAGGAGTTCCTGACAAGCCTCCTGTCCTGGCAGCGGTCGGGGTTCTCGGCACACGCCGACAAGCCGGTCGAAGCGCTCGACGCTGCCTCGCTCGAGCGACTCACTCGCTACATCGCCCGGGCGCCAATCCGAATCGACGCGATCGCCATCGACGACGGCCGCGTCCGGATCACCACGCCGCCCGACCCGAGAAGCGGTACCACCGAACTCGCTCTCGATCCTCTGCAGTGGATCCACGCCATCACCACCCAAATCCCCGATCGCCGCCAGCACCTCGTGCGCTACTACGGCGCCTACGCCTCGCGCACCCGCGGCGCAGGACGATTCGGCGCCCGCCACCCGCCCGACGACAAGCGCTCCGGGCAGGATCCGGCTCAGACCCTCTCGCCCGAACAGAAACGCAGCCGCGCCTCCTGGGCCAGACTGTTAGGGTCTGTAACTAAATGAAATGTACAATACGTACTGTATCAGTTGGCACTCAGATGGTTGCGGCAGGCG
>JACPRU010000084.1 GCA_016189835.1 Deltaproteobacteria bacterium
CAAGAACGCCCCGCTGCCGGTCGTGGTGGAGACCGAGTACCTGCACCTCGCCGAGCACCTCGAGGACCTCGAGCGGCTGCACCGGCGCTACCGGACGTACAAGGTCGAGAAGAACCTCTTCGATTACGACGATCTGCTGCTCGAGCTGCGCGATCTTCTCGCCGCGCGCCGCGACGTGGCCGAGCGCCTGTCGAGCGAGCTCCGCTTCGTGATGGTCGACGAGTACCAGGACACCAATCGCCTGCAAGCCGACATCGTCGAGCGCCTGGCCGTCGCTCACCGCAACGTGATGGCGGTGGGCGACGACGCGCAGTCGATCTACTCCTTCCGCGGCGCGGACTTCCGCAACATCATGGAGTTCGAGCGGCGCTTCCCGGGCGCCCGCGTGATCGCGCTGGAGGAGAACTATCGCTCCACCCAGCCGATCCTCGACCTGGCCAACGCGGTGATCGAGCGCGCCGCCGAGCGCTACACCAAAGTGCTGCGCACCCGCCTCGCCGAGGGCGCGACGCCGCTCCTGGTGCAGGCGGAGAGCGAGAGCTTCCAGTCGCGATTCGTCTGCCAGCGCATCCTGGAGCTGCGCGAGGAGGGCGTGCCGCTCGAGGAGATCGCCGTGCTGTTTCGCTCGAGCTACCACTCCTTCGACCTCGAGCTCGAGCTCGCCCGCGCCGACTTGCCGTTCGTCAAGCGCGGCGGCTTCAAGTTCGTCGAGAGCGCCCACGTGAAAGACCTCGTCGCGCACCTGCGCGTGGCGGTGAACCCTCGCGACACCGTCTCGTGGCTGCGCGTGCTGCTGCTGCTCGAGGGCGTCGGCCCGAAGCGGGCCGGTGAGATGCTCGAGGCGATCGCCGCGGCGGGCGGCGATCCGGCGCCGCTGCGCGCCGCGGCCGGCGGGCGGTGGAAGGGCGCGCGCGAGGAGGTCGGCCGCCTGGCGGCGTTGCTCGCCGCGCTGGCGGCCGAGCAGCCGCCGCCCCAGGCGGCGCTCGAGCGCGCGATGGTTCACTACGAGCCGATCTTGAAGCGCGTCCATCCCGACGACTACCCACGGCGCGCGAAGGACCTCGAGCACCTGGTGACGCTCGCCGCGCGCTATCGCAGCGTGGAAACCATGCTCGCGGATTTCGCGCTCGAGCCGCCCTCCGACGCCGTCGGCGGCACGCTGGCCGAGGCGGCCGACGAGGGCCGGCTCACGCTCTCCACCGTGCACAGCGCCAAGGGGCTCGAGTGGCACACGGTGTTCGTGATCTGGGCCGCCGAGGGCCGGTTCCCGGCGCAGTACTCGGCCGCCGACGAGGCGGAGTTCGAGGAGGAGCGCCGCCTCTTCTACGTCGCGATCACCCGCGCCAAGCGCTTGCTCTACGTCTCCTATCCGATCCAGTACTTCGAGCGCGGCGCCGGCCTGGCCTTCGGCCGGCCGTCGCGCTTCGTCGCCGGCCTGCCCGAGCCGCTGCTCAAGCCGATGACGCTCGTGGAAGAGGGGATCTGAGACGATGGATGCCCGCGGACCGCTGCGCATCGGGCCGCTCGCCGTGTCTCCGCGGCTGCTGCTCGCGCCGATGTCGGGCGTGACCGACTCGGCGTTCCGGCGCATCGTTCGCCGCGCGAGCGGATCGGCGGTGGGGCTGATGTTCACCGAGTTCGTCAGCGTCGAGGCGCTGACCCGCGACGACGAGAAGAGCTTGCGGATGGTGCGCCGGCGAGCCGAGGAGCGGCCGGTCGCGGTGCAGATCTTCGGCGCCGACGCCGACCGCATGGTGCGCGCGGCGGCGCTGGTCGAGCGCAGCGGCGCGGACGTCCTCGACGTCAACTGCGGCTGCCCGGTGCCGAAGGTCGTCAAGCGGGGGGGCGGCTGCGAGCTGATGCGCCAGCCCGAGCGGCTCTACGGGATCTTGACGGCGATCCGGCGCGAGGTGTCGATCCCCGTCACGCTGAAGATGCGTGCGGGCTGGGACGAGGAGACGCGCAATGCCGCCGAGATCGCCGCGGTGGCCGAGGCGGCCGGGCTGGCGATGGTCACCGTGCACGGCAGGACGCGCGTGCAGCTCTATCACGGCGAGGCCGACTGGGGCGTGATCGCGGGGATCCGGCGGCGGGTGTCGATCCCGGTCGCGGGCAGCGGCGACGTGGCGACCGCGGCCGATGCGCTGGCCCGCGAGCGCGAGTTCGCACCCGACGCCGTGATGATCGGTCGCGCCGCCCTGGCCAACCCGTGGATCTTTCGTCAGGTGGAGGAGCTGCGAGCGGGCGAGGCGCCGGTGCGGCCCTCGCTCGACGACCGCATCGACATGATGCGCACCTACGCGGCCTATCTCGACGAGGACTACGCGCCGGCGGTGGTCGCCGCCCGGCTGCGGCAGTTCGCCGGACGGGTCACCAAGGGGTTGCACGGCGGCGCCCCGCTGCGCGCCGCGATCAACGAGGCGCGCACCGAGCAGGCGATCCTCGACCTGCTGTGCCGGTTTGCCGAGGCTTCATCCGGCGAGCCGGTCGCCGCAGCGGCCGGCGACGGCGCGGCGTGGGCATAGGCAGGGAGGCGCCGATGGATGGCAGATACCGGGTGCATGTCTTCAAGGACTATCTCAAGTTCTCCTCCGCCCACTTCATCGCCTACCACGGCTTCCGCGAGGCGCTGCACGGCCACAACTACCAGGTCTCGGTGCGCGTCGAGGGTGGACTCGGCGCCGACGGCTACGTGCTCGACTTCGGGCTCGTCAAGCAGGCCGCGCGGCGCATCTGCGAGCGGCTCGACGAGCGCGTGCTGCTGCCGGCCGACAGCGACTGCCTGAGCTTCTCCCGCAGCGGCGGCCAGGTCGCCGTCACCTACGAGGATGGGGCCGCGTTCTCGTTCCCGGAGGGCGACGTGGCCGTGCTGCCGATCGTCCACACCTCGGCCGAGGAGCTCGCCCGCTACCTGCTGGCGCAGCTCCGCGGCGAGCTGCCGGATCTCGAGCGGCGCGGCGTGCGCTGGGTCGAGGTCGGCGTGGCGGAGGCCCCGGGGCAGATCGCCTACTGCCGCCAGGATCTTTGATCCGCCGGCGCGGCCGCGCCCGGCGGGGTTTCCACGAGCCGCGGGACGCGCGGCGCGCCCGCGCGCAGGCCGCGCTCAGGTCGGTTGCGAGCCGCGCAGCATGCCGAGGTTGCGCAGGTGCACGTAGAGCGTCGAGCGGTCGAGCCCGGAGTCGCGGGCGAGCTTCGACTTGTTGCCGCCGGCGGTCTGGAGCGCGTGCTCGAAGTACGCCTTGCGGGCGAGCTTCATGAAGCGGTGATAGGGCAAGCCCCAGTCGAGCTGTGCCCGGGCGGAACCGGCGCCGGCCGCGGTCGCCTCGCGCGCGTGGCTGAGCGCGGCGCGCAGGTGCTCGATCTCGATCCCCTGGCTTCGCAAGCGCGAAAACGCCCGCAGCACGGTGCGCAGCTCGTCGAGGGAGAAGGGCTTGGCGAGGAAAGCGTCCGCGCCCGCCGCCGCGCTCTCTTCCTCGAGCTCGCGCCGGTTCAAGGCGCCGCTGATGAGAATCACCGGCGTCGTGCGGCTCGTCGCCTTGATCTGCCGGCAGATGTCCGATCCCCTGATCCCGGGCAGCAGGACGTCGATCAGCGCGGCGTCGGGAGGATGCTCGCCCGCCATCTGGGCCGCCTCGGTCCCGGTGGCGGCGAACACCAGGTTGTAGCCTTCGCCCTCGAGCGCCGCCGCGATCAACTCGCGGGCGCTCTGGTGGTCCTCGGCAACGAGTACCGTTTCCTTCATGGCGGATTTTACCAGCAAGAGTTGTGCCGGCTATTCCGCTCCGGTCTTACTTGGTTTTCTGGCTCTCGTAGTGACGCAGAACCTCAATCCTCGCAAGAATCGTCGAGTCGGAAGCAGGACTTGCTCACCGGTAATGGTGCCAGCTCTCGCCGGGGTCGAGCGCCACGATGGCATTCTGCGATCCCTTGTCGGTTTTTCCCATCGCTTCGTAGAGGCGCTTGACCGGATTCGCGGCGGCGGTGACGAACGGCATCGGTCCGGTCAGCCCGTAGTGATACGGGATCACGTGCCCCGGCTTGAGGATCGCGAACGCATCGGCGGCCTCCTCGGGCGTCATGTCCAGCCGCCGGCTGAGGATCCGGATGCCGCCGATCGGCAGCAACGCGGCGTCCAGCTGCGGAAACCGGCCGAGGATGCTGTGAAAGAGATCCGCGTCGAAGCTCGTGTCGCCGGCCACGTAGACCGTCAGCGAGTTGCCCTGCAGGACGTAGCCGTTCTCGGCGACCCGGTGCCGCGCCGGGACCGCGGTGACGACCACGCTGCCGATCTGCGCGGTTTCCCAGTCCTCGATCTCGACCACGTCGGAGTAGCCCATGCGCGCGAGCTCCGCTCCGAGCCCGCGCGGCACGACCACGCGCAGCGACTTGTTCGGAAACTCGCGCAGCGTCTCCGCGTCGAAGTGATCGTCGTGCTTGTGGGTGATCAGCAAGCCCCGCATCGGCGGCAGGTTCTCGAGGCTCAACCCGATCGCCTCCGCCGGCCCGAGCGGCGGGGTAGGCGAGTACCAGGGGTCGAGCAGAAGGCGGGTCTCGGGGAACTCGATCACCGCCGAGCCGTGCACGATGCGCGTCACGCTGAGGTCGGCATCCGAGGGGTGGTAGCTCTGAGTGCGCGCCACGGTCGGCGTGTAGCAGCCGGCGATCGACGCGGCTCCCAGACCGAGCAACGCTGGCAGCCATCTTCCGTGGAGCGACATCGAGCAGGGTTCTTAGACGAATCGGCGACGAAAGAAAACGAATCGCAAGAACTTTACGTCCGTCCGTTCTGGCGCAACGCCTCGTAGAGAACGATGGCCGCCGCGTTGGCGAGGTTCAGGCTGCGCACGCGCGCGCCGCTCATCGGGATCGTGTACACCCGCTGCGGCTGCGCGGCGAGCAGCTCCGCGGGCAGGCCGCGCGTCTCGCCGCCGAACACCAGGAAGTCCCCCCGCCGGTAGCGCACCGAGGTGTACGAGCGCTGCGCGCGGGCCGAGAACAGGCGCAGCGAGGCGCGGGGATGGCGCGCCCGAAAGGCCGGCCAGTCGGCATGCACCTCGACGTCCACGTGCGGCCAGTAATCCAGGCCGGCGCGGCGCAGGTAGCGATTCTCGAGCGAGAAGCCGAGCGGCCCGACCAGGTGCAGGCGGGTCGCGGTGGCGGCGCAGAGGCGCGCGGTCGTGCCGGTGTTCGGCGGAATCTCGGGGGCGACGAGAACGACGTGGAAATCGGGCTCGGGCAAGCGGGCGATCTCAGCGCGGCGCGATGGGGTGGCGGCGGCCGCCCACCCGGAGAACGAATCCCCCGTCGGGCTCCGCCCTCACCCACTGCGCCAGAGCGTAGTGGGCGGGGCGCAGCAGCCTCGCCTCGTATTCGCCGCCCTTGACCCGGCAGTAGAGGACGTTGTCGCGCCCCGAGCGCAGGCTCGCGGGATCGAGCGCTTCCCGCGTATCGTCGTTCAGCGACAGCGTGAAGCCGCGCTCGGCGTCCCCGTCGATCTGCCGCACCACGAACGGCGTGTCCTCGACCTCGAGGGGAGCCCGCTCGTCGCCCATCTGCAGCAGATAGTCGTCGTTCGGGCCACGGCACACGCAGCGGCTGAACAACAGCGCGATGCGGCGGTTGGCGATGCGCTCGCCGTCGCTGTACCACTCGCCGTCGCGCCCGAACCGGATGCGGTGGCCTTCGATCGCGTAGAACCCCGCCGACGGCATGCGCCGTCAACCGACCACGCGGCGCGACCCAGGTCAACTGCCGGGCCGGGCGGCGCGGCTGTCGGGCGGCGCGGCCCGGGTAGCGGGTGGCTTCGAGTTCGTCTATTTTTCGCGGCCATGATTCCCGTGTTGCTGCAGATTGGCCCGCTGACGATCTACAGCTTCGGCGCGATGATGGCGCTCGGCTTCCTGATCGCCGGATACGTCGTGTCGGTCGAGCTCGGCCGCAAGCGGCTGGATCCCGAGGACGCGTGGTCGATGGTGCTGTGGGCGGCGGTCGGCGGCATCGTCGGCGCGCGCGCGCTGGCGATCCTCGCCGAGTGGCGGACGTTTCTGCAGCACCCCCTGTCGTCGATCTTCTCGGGCTCGGGCTTCGTCTGGTACGGCGGGCTGATCGGCGGCTTCCTGTCGGCGACGGTATTCGTCCGGCGCCGCTCGATCCCCTGGTTGCAGGCCGTCGACTGCGTCGCGCCCGCTCTGGCGATCGGTCAGGCGATCGGACGCGTCGGCTGCCAGGTGGCGGGCGACGGCGACTGGGGCAAGCCGACGACGCTGCCCTGGGGCGTGCAGTACCCCAACGCGATCGTCGGCTGGTCGGCGTGGCTGCGCGAGAGCGGTCTTGCGCCCGATACGCTCGTGCATCCCGCGCCGGTCTACGAGACGCTCGCCTACTCGGCGATCTTCTGCTTGCTGTGGAAGCTGCGCTGGAGCGGCTGGCGGGACGGCTCGATGCTGTGGATCTACTTCCTCGCCTCGAGCATCGCCCGCTTCGCGATCGAGGCCCTGCGCGTCGAGCCGGTCGTCGGCGCGGGCCTGACCCAGGCGCAGTGGATCGCGGTCGGGCTGTTCGCCTGTGGCCTGGCGATGCTGCTGCGGCCCGGCGCGCGGCGGGAGATCGCATGAGGGGATCGCGTCCGCTCTTGCCGATCCTGCTCGTGCTCGGGATCGCGGCCTTCAGTCTGTGGAGCAACCTCAGTCGCCCGGCGCGGCCGCGCTTCCCGGCGGCGCCGAACTTCGTCCTGCCCGACCTCTCCGGCAAGGTGGTGAAGATGCAGGATCTGCGCGGCAAGGTGGTGCTGCTCAACCTGTGGGCCACCTGGTGCCCGCCGTGTGTCGAGGAGATGCCGACGCTGCAGCTCCTGGAGAAGAAGATGGCGGGGCGTGACTTCGTGCTGCTCGCCGTCAGCGAGGACGAGCAGCCGGCGGCGGTCGCCCCGTGGATCGCTGAGCGCGGCTTCACGTTTCCGGTGCTGCTCGACGATCGCGGGCAGGTCGGTGCGGACCTCGGCATCACCGGCTATCCCGAGACGTTCGTCGTCGACCGGCAGGGCCGCGTCGTTCACCATCACGTCGGCTACCGAAACTGGTCGGACCCGGAGATCGTCGCCGCGCTCGAGCGTCTGATGGACACGGGCGAGTGGCGGCTCGCGCCGCGGGCGGCGGCCGCTATCGCTCGATGACGATCCGCCACGCCGCCCCGTCGGGCGCGATCTCGACCACGACGTAGCCCTCGGCCTCGGCCGCGCGCGGCATGTCGCGAGCCGAGCGCGGGTCGTCGACGCGGAACGCCAGGCGCCGGCCCCGCGGCATCGGCTCGAGGCGCACCTTGGCCTTGGCCCAGTTGAGCGGGCAGGGGACGCCGCGCAGGTCGATCTCGGGGATCGGGTCGCTCACCGCTCCAGCAGCCGCTGGGCGCGTTTCGGGTCGGAAACGCGCAGGAACAGGCAGGCTCGGGTGCTGATGCCGACGCTGCCGTAGAGGTACTGGATGTTGATCTTTGCCTTGGCGAGCCGCGCGCAGACCTCGCCGAGCGCCCCCGGGCGGTTGGAGGCCTCGATGCGCAGCACCTCGGCGTCGATCACCAGCAGGCCCGCGCCTTCGAGCACGTCGAGGGCGCGCTTGCGGTCGGCGACGACCAGGCGCACCAGGGCGTGATCGGTGTGATCGACGACGCTGATCGCCTCGAGATTCACGTGATGCTTCTTGAGATCGGCGAGCAGGGCGGCGAGCGTCCCTGGCTTGTTCTCGAGAAACAGCGACAGCTCCGTGGCGGTTCTCATCGATCGTCCCCAAGGCGTGGTCGACTCGTGCAACAGTGGACCACGTTAGCAACCAGCGCGCCGCAGTGCGAGCGCGCGAGGCGGTCGCGGATCGGTTCCGGCCGGGCCGCGGATCACCGGCGCCGGGCTGCCGCGACCGCGGCGCGCTCGGCGACCTTCCAGCCGTCGAGCGCGGCGCTGACGATACCCCCCGCGTAGCCGGCCCCTTCGCCGCAGGGGAACAGGCCCGCGAGCCCCGGGCACTCGAGCGTCACCGGGTCGCGCCGCACGCGCACCGGGCTCGAGGATCGCGACTCGACGCCGACCAGCAGGGCCTCGGCGCTGTCGTAGCCGCGCATCGTCCGCGCGAAGCGGCGAAGCGCCGCGCGCAGCCGGCGCGCGAGGAAGTCCGGCAGCTCGGCGTGGAGCGGCGCCGCGCGCACGCCCGGGCGATAGCTGGTGCGCGGCAGGGACGCCGACTCGCGGCCGGCGCAGAAGTCGACGAGGCGCTGCGCCGGGGCGACCTGCGCTCCGCCGCCCAGCTCCGCCGCGCGGCGCTCGATGTCGGCCTGCCATCGCAGCCCGCCGCGCGCCTCGGGATAGCCGAGGTCGGCGAGGTCGCCCGGCTCGATCGCGACCACGATACCGCTGTTGGCGAACGGCGAGTCGCGGCGCGACAGAGACATGCCGTTCACCACCACGCCGTCGGGCTCGGTGGCGGCGGGCACGATCCATCCCCCCGGGCACATGCAGAACGAGTACACGCCGCGGCCCTCGACCGTGGTCGCGAAGCGGTACGCGGCGGCCGGCAGCCACGGGTTGGCGGCGTCCGGGCCGTACTGGATGGCGTCGATCAGCGCCTGGGGATGCTCGGCGCGGACGCCGACCGCGAACGCCTTGGTCTCGAGAGGAGCGCCGGCGGCCTCGAGCATCGCGAACACGTCGCGCGCGCTGTGCCCCGCCGCGACGATCACCGCGGCGGCGTCGATGTCCTCGCCGTTCGCCAGCCGCACGCCGACGACCCGGCCGCGATCCCGCGCCAGCTCGACGGCCTTCGCCGCGAAACGGACCGCCGTACCGGCCGATTCGAGCGTCTGGCGCATCCGGGTAACGACCCCGGGGAGCCGGTTCGAGCCGACGTGCGGACGCGCATCGACCAGGATATCCGGCGGCGCGCCGTGGGCGACGAGGGTCTCGAGCACCCCGCCGACCGGCCCGCGCTTGTCGGCGCGCGTGTAGAGCTTGCCGTCGCTGTAGGTGCCGGCACCGCCCTCGCCGAAGCAGTAGTTCGAGTCGGGATCGACGACGCCGAGCTTGTGGATCGCGGCGACGTCGCGTCGCCGCGCCTGCACCGGCTTGCCGCGCTCGAGCACCACCGCCCGCACGCCCCGCTCCGCAAGCCGCAGCGCCGCGAACAGTCCGGCCGGCCCGCTGCCGATCACCACCACGGGGCGGTCGGTGGCGGAGAGCCGGGGCAGCGGCCGCGGCGCGCGCGGCACCCCCGGAACGTCGGGCTCGTCGTGCAACCGCAGGCGGACCTTCAAGCGCCACCGCACCGGCCGCGAGCGCGCGTCGATGGCTCGCCGCAGCAGCCGCACCTCGGCGACCTCCCGCGCGGAGAGGCGGGCGTGGCGGGCGACGATCTCTCGCAGGCGCCGTTCGTCGGCCAGGTCGGCGGGCAGGACGGTCAAGTCGATCTCGCGCGGCATGCGGCGCCTCCCTGGTAGCGGACGCCGCCGCCATGTCCAAGCCGGCGATTGCGCGGCCGCCGTCGGCCGCGCGCCCGGCGACGGCGGGGTCGATGCGACCGAGCGAGCGGCGGCGGAGTATGGCAGCGGGATGCTGGCGATCGGGGTGCTGGCGATCTCGCCGGAATCTGCTAAGCGAGCGCTCGCGCCAGGAGGACGCCGCCGATGAAGCCAGCCATCTCGCTTGCCGCCATCCCCGGACGGCGCCGCCAGACCCTCGACGTCGCCGTCGAGATCGAGCGGCGCGGTTTCGCCGGCCTTTACTGCCCGAGCTTCGGCGACGGGCTCGGTCTCTGCGAGGCGCTCGCGCTGGTCACGCGCTCGATCGCCTTCGGCACCTCGATCGTCAACCTCTACACCCGCCATCCCCAGGAGTTCGCCAAGACCGCCTGCCTGATTCACGAGCTCGCCCCCGGGCGCTTCCGCTTCGGCATCGGCGTCAGCCACGCTCCGGTCAACGCGCACTACGGGGTGAAGACCGGAAAGCCCACCGACGACGTCCGCCGGTTCGTGAGCGACCTGAGGAAGGCCGCGCAGGGGAACGGCGACTTGCCGCCGGTGGTGCTGGCGACGCTGCGCGCGCCCATGGTCCGCCTGGCGGCGGAGATCGCCGAGGGCGCCGTCTGGGCCAACGCCGCGCGCTCGCACATGGGCGCGTCGCTCGCCCACCTGAGCGCCGAGCAGCGCTCTGCGGAGGGCTTCTTCGTCGGCAACATGATCCCGGCCTGCGTCTCGCAAGACCGCGCGGCGGCCGCCGCGGTGATGCGCAAGACGCTGCGCAGCTACGCCGCGCTCCCCAACTATCAGAACTACTGGATCGAGGCGGGATACGAGGAGGAGATGCGCGCCGTGCAGCGGGCGATCGCCGCCCACGACGCCGAGGGCGTGGCACGCGCGATGTCCGACCGCTGGCTCGGCGAGGTGACGCTGTTCGGGTCCGCGGCCGAGGTGCGCGAGGGCTTCGAGGCCTGGGTTGCCGCCGGGGTGAAGACGCCGATCCTGGTGCCGTCGTCGACCTCCGGCGGCCAGATGAAGGCGATCGAGGAGCTGCTCGCCGCGTTCGCGTAGACGAGCGTCGCGGACGCGCTCAGACGAAGCCGGCGAGCCGGGCGAGCCGCTCCACCCATTCGGCGGGGATCAACGAGACGTCGCCGCCGAACTGCTTGGTGTAGAGCACGATCTTGGCGGTCTCCTCGAGCACCATGGCGTGGGTGGCGGCGTCGCGCAGGTCCTTGCCGACGGTCATCAAGCCGTGATTTTGCAAGATGCAGCCGCGGCTCTTCTTCAGCGCCTCGCCCACCGCGTCGGCCAGCTCCTTCGATCCCGGCAGGATCCACGGGACGGTGACGGTGTCGCGCAGGAACACGGCGTCGGTGTTGATCGGCGGAAAGGTCTGGCGGGCGATGCCGAAGGCGGTGGCGATCGGCGCGTGCGTGTGCACGGCGCCGGTCAATGCGGGGCATGCCGCGTAGCTCGCGAAGTGCATCTGCCATTCGATGGACGGAGTCCGTTCGCCCTCGCGCCGGTTGCCGCCGCCGTCGATGCGCACCAGATCGGCTTCGCCGAGGCCGCCCTTGTACATCCGGCTCGGCGTGATCCAGATCGTGGCCGGTTCGGCGGCCAGCGCGCTGACGTTGCCGCCGGTCGCGGTCATCAGGCCCATCGCGAACAGCTCGTTGGTGATCTGCAGGACCTGCTGCTTGGCCTCGCGGTCGCTGAGCATCGCTGATTCGCCTCAGGCGGCGTCGTCCAGCC
>JACPRU010000012.1 GCA_016189835.1 Deltaproteobacteria bacterium
CGACGAGCGCGAGCAGACGCTGAACCAGCTCCTGGTCGAGATGGACGGCTTCGAGACGAACGAGGGCGTGATCCTCATCGCCGCGACGAACCGCCCCGACGTGCTCGATCCGGCGCTGCTCCGGCCCGGCCGCTTCGACCGGCGGGTGATCGTGCCGCGCCCGGACGTCAAGGGTCGCGAGGGCATCCTCAAGGTTCACCTGCGCCGCGTTCCGGTCGCGCCCGACGTGGAGATCACCCTGCTCGCCCGCCAGACCCCCGGCTTCGCCGGCGCCGACCTCGAGAATCTGGTCGACGAGGCCGCGTTGCTCGCCGCCCGCAAGGACAAGGAGCGGGTGGAGATGAACGACTTCGAGCTCGCCAAGGACAAGGTGATGATGGGCAGCGAGCGCCGCAGCATGGTGCTGTCGCTCGAAGAGCGGCGCAACACCGCCTACCACGAGGCGGGCCACGCGCTGGTGGCGAAGCTGATCCCGGGCACGGACCCGGTGCACAAGGTGACGATCATCCCGCGCGGCATGGCGCTCGGCCTCACCCAGCAGGTGCCGATCGACGACCGCCACACCTACACGCGCGAGTTCCTCACCAACAACCTGGCGATCCTGTTCGGCGGGCGCGTCGCCGAGGAGCTCTGCCTGCGGCACATGACGACCGGCGCGGGCAACGACCTCGAACGCGCCACCGAGCTGGCCCGCAAGATGGTCTGCGAGTGGGGCATGAGCGAGCGCCTGGGGCCCATGACGTTCGGCAAGAAGGAGGAGCAGATCTTTCTCGGTCGCGACTTCACCCAGCTCCAGGACTACTCGCAGGGCACCGCCGAGGAGATCGACAAGGAGGTCCGCCGGCTGATCCACGAGTCCTACGAGCGGGCCAAGCGGCTGCTCGACTCCAACATGCGTGTGCTCCACCGCATGGCAGAGGTGCTGCTCGAGCGGGAATCGCTCGACGGTGCCGCGATCGACGAGATCCTCAAGCAATTCGGCGCCACCATGGATGAGCCGGGCGCCGAGGCGGTCGCTGCGGCGGCGTCCTGATGGGCCGGTGGAGGCGCTGGCGACCCCGAACCCGCCGCGATCTCTTGCCGGTCGCCCGTCCCTCGGTCCGCGTCGCGTAGGGCGCGGCGCCGCCGTCTCCTTCGCGCGGCTGCGGGGCCCGGTGATTCTCGGTGTCCTCAACGTGACGCCGGATTCGTTCAGTGACGGCGGCCGTTTTCTCGACGTCGATTCCGCCGTCGCACAGGCGCAGCGGATGGCCGACGACGGCGCCGACTGGATCGACGTCGGCGGCGAATCGACCCGACCGGGCGCCGAGCCGATTCCGGAGGCCGAAGAGCTTCGCCGGGTCCTGCCGGTCGTCGAGCGCATCGCCCGCCTGCGCCCGGTGTCGATCGACACGACCAAGGCAGCGGTGGCGGCGCGCGCGCTCGACGCCGGGGCCGCGATCGTCAACGACGTGAGCGGCGCGACCGCCGATCCGCGCATGCTCGAGGTGGTCGCCGGGCGCCGCGCGGCGATCATCCTCATGCACCGCAAGGGCACGCCGAAGACCATGGAGCGCCTGGCGCGCTACCGTGACGTGGTCGGCGAGGTGAAGCGTTTCCTCCAGCGGCGAATCGCCGCGGCGCTCGACGCCGGCGTCGCCCCCCAGGCGATCGCCGTCGATCCCGGCATCGGGTTCGCCAAGAACCTCGAGCACAACCTGCAGCTCCTCGCGCGCATCGGCGAGATCGCGGCGCTCGGCGTGCCGGTCGTGGTCGGGGTCTCGCGCAAGCGCTTTCTCGGTCGCCTGCTCGGCCAGCCGCCCGACCAGCGCCTCGAGGGCACGATCGCCGCGTCGCTGCTGGCAGTGGCCGGCGGCGCGCGCATCGTCCGCGTCCACGACGTCGCCGCGGTGGCCCGGGCGCTGCGCGTCGCCCGCGCCATCTGGGGGGCCGCGCGGCCGTGAGCGGCATCGCCTTCCGCCTCCGCTGGCAGGACGTCGTCGACATCGCGATCATCGCGTTCATCACCTATCAGGTGATCAACCTGATTCGCGGCACGCGCACCGCGCAGATGCTGATCGGCTTCTTGATCGTGCTGGCGACCTACCTGGCGTCGCAGTACTTCGAGCTGCACACGCTCAACTGGGTGCTGTCGAACTTTCTGGCGTCGGTGATCCTGCTGATCGTGGTCGTCTTCCAGAACGACATCCGCCGCGCGCTCACCCAGGTCGGGGCGGGGCGGTCGTTCGCCGGCGCCGAGCGGATCGCCCAGGGGCAGGTGCTGGAGGAGGTGGTGCGCTCGGCCGTCCTGCTGGCCAGCAAGCGGATCGGCGCGCTGCTGGTGTTCGAGCGGGACGTGAACCTGAACGAATACATCGAGGTCGGCACGCGGATCGAGGCGCGGGTGAGCCGCGAGCTGTTGCAGGCGATCTTCCTGCCCACCTCGCCGGTCCACGACGGCGCCGTCATCATCCAGCAGGGGCGGATCACGGCCGCCGGCTGCTTCCTGCCGCTCACCGTCAACCCCAACGTTTCGAAGACGCTCGGCACCCGGCATCGCGCGGCCATCGGCCTCACCGAGGAGACCGACGGGGTGGTGGTCGTAGTCTCCGAGGAGGAGGGAAAGATCTCGCTCGTGCGCGAAGGCAGGATCATCCGCGACCTCGACGCCGGCACGCTGCGCAGCACCCTGCAGCAGCTGTTCGCGATATGATCCCGAAGCTCGCGAAGCTCGATGGGCGGGCCCTGTGGCGGACGATCAGCCACAACTGGATGTTGAAGCTCGCCTCCATCGCGTTCGCCGTGGGACTGTGGGGCTTCGTCAACCTGGGCGCGCGCGAGGCCGAGATGTCGCTGTTCGTGCCGCTCGAGCTGCGCAACCTTCCGCCCGGTCTGATGATCACCAACCCGTTGACCGAAACGGCGAGCGCTCGCCTGCGCGGCCCGCGGACCATCCTCGGCACGATCGACGAAGGCCGCCAGCGCATCCCGCTGGATCTGAGCAACGTGGGTCCCGGCTCGACGTCCTTCAGGATCGACGCGGAGCTGTTGAACCTGCCGCGCGGAGTCAGCGTGACGCGCCTGAGCCCCGTGCAGGTCACGCTCGACGTGGAGCGCGTCGTCGAACGGATGCTCCCCGTGGTGACCAACCTGGCCGGGGCGGTTCCGGCGGGATTCCGCGTGGTGGAGAGCGAGATCCGCCCGCCGTCGGTATCGGCGAGCGGACCGTCCAGCGTGATCGGCGCGCTGCGCAACATCCCCACCGGCCCGTTGCATCTTGCGGCGACAAGCGGCAACTTCGAGCAGTCGATCGTGCTCGAGCGGCCCGCCGACCTGGTTCGATTGTCGCCCGACCGCGTCGTCGTGCGGGGACGGGTCGAAGAAATCCTCACCACGCAAGACTTCCGCGACGTGCAAATCGGCGTTCACAACCCTCCCGAGCAGTACCGCCTGCGGCAGCGCAGCGCGGACGTGACGTTGCGCGGGCCCCAGCGGCTCATGAAGCAGCTGCACCTGAGCTCGCAGAACGTCTTCGTCGATCTGCTCGGCGCCGCCGGCCAACACGCCGCGCGGGTGCAGGCCGAAGTCCCCGAGGGCGTTCAGGTGATCGAGATTCGCCCCGCGGAGGTGCGCGTCGACGTCAGCGCGTCCCCCGGCCACAAGCCCCGCAAGGAAGCCCCGCAGCGATGAGCGAGAACGGAGGCCGCAGGCTCTTCGGCACCGACGGGATCCGCGGCGTCGCCAACGTCGACCCCATGACCTCCGAGGTCGCACTGCAGCTCGGACGCGCGGTCGCCTACGTCTTCCGGCGCGGCGAGCGCCGGCACAAGATCCTGATCGGCAAGGACACGCGACTGTCGGGGTACATGCTCGAGACCGCCATGGCCTCGGGCGTCTGCTCGATGGGCGTCGACGTGCTGCTGGTCGGCCCGCTGCCGACGCCGGGGATCGCGTTCCTCACCCGCAGCTTGCGCGCGGACGCCGGGGTGGTGATCTCGGCGTCGCACAACCCGTTCCAGGACAACGGCATCAAGTTCTTCGCCGCCAGCGGCTTCAAGCTCCCCGACGAGATCGAGCTGGAGATCGAGCGCCTGCTCGGCGACGCGGCGATGGCCCGGCTCCGGCCGACCGCCACCGAGATCGGCAAGGCCTTCCGCGTCGACGACGCCGTCGGTCGCTACAACGTGTTCGTCAAGAACACGTTCCCGCGCCACCTCACGCTCGACGGTCTGCGGGTGGCGGTCGACTGCGCCAACGGCTCCGCGTACCGCGTGGCCCCGGAGGTGCTCGGCGAGCTCGGCGCGGAGGTCAGCGCCCTCGGCGTCGAGCCCGACGGGGAGAACATCAACGACCAGTGTGGCGCGCTCCACCCCGGAGCGCTCGCGCGGCTGGTGAGGGAGCGCGGCGCGCACGTCGGTATCGCCCTCGACGGCGACGGCGATCGCGCGATGCTGGTGGACGAGCGGGGCGAGGTGGTTGACGGCGACGAGGTGCTGGCGATGGCCGGAGCCGAGATGCTCAAGCAGGGCACGCTCGCCAAGCGCACGGTGGTGGCCACCGTGATGAGCAACTTCGGGTTCGAGCGGGCGATCGACGCGCTCGGCGGGCGCGTGGTGCGCACCCCGGTGGGGGACCGCTACGTCGTCGAGGAGATGCTGCGCGGGGGCTACAACCTCGGGGGCGAGCAGTCCGGTCACGTGGTGTTCCTCGATCAGACGACGAGCGGGGACGGGCTGATCACGGCGCTGTTCGTGCTCGGCCGGGTGGTCGAGAGCGGCCGGCCGCTGTCGGAGCTGAAGCGCGTGATGACGCGCACGCCGCAGGTGCTGCTCAACGTGCGCGTGGCCGAACGGCGAGAGATCGCCGAGCTCGACGCCGTGCAGCGCGCGATGCGCTCGGCCGAGCAGGTGCTCGACCGGCGAGGCCGCGTGGTGGTGCGCTACTCCGGCACGGAGCCGCTCGTGCGGGTGATGCTCGAAGGCGAGAATCCCGAGCAGATCCGCCGGCTCGCGGAGGACATCGCCGCGGCGTTCCAGCACGAAGTCGGGGTCCGCTGACGGTGGCCGCGCCGATTCGGCTCGGGGTCAACGTCGATCACGTGGCGACGCTGCGTCAGGCGCGGCGATCCGCCTACCCCGATCCCGTCGAGGCCGCCCGGCTCGCCGAGCGCGGCGGCGCGCAGGGCATCACGGTTCATCTGCGCGAAGACCGCCGTCACATCCAGGATCACGACGTCGAGCGGCTGCGCGCCAGCGTGCGCACCAAGCTGAACCTCGAGATGGCGGCCACGGCCGAGATGTGCGCCAAGGCGCTCGCCGTGCGCCCCGACGACGTCTGCATCGTTCCCGAGCGGCGCGAGGAGCTGACCACCGAGGGCGGCCTCGACGTGGTCGCGCAGCGGGCGGCGCTGCGCGAGATCGTCGAGCCGCTTCGCCGCGCGGGGATCCGGGTGAGCCTGTTCGTCGATCCCGATCCGCGGCAGATGGGCGCCGCGGCGGAGTTGCGCGTCGATGCCGTCGAGCTGCACACCGGCGGCTACGCGGAGGCGCGCGATCCGTACCGGCTCGACGCCGAGCTCGCTCGGCTGCGGGCCTGCGCACGGCAGGCGGACGAGGCCGGCTTGCAGGTGAACGCGGGGCACGGCCTGCGGCTCGACAACGTCAGGCCGGTGGCGGCGGTCCGCGAGATCGTCGAGCTCAACATCGGCCATTCGATCGTCGGGCGGGCGGTGTTCGTCGGCTTGGAGGCGGCGGTTCGCGAGATGAGGGCGGCGCTCGATCAGGCGCGAAGGCAGTCGTGAGCGGAACGGAGCGCGCGGGCGCGGCGCCGCTCGAGGACCGCGGCCGCCTCTACGTGGTCTCGAGCGACGAGATGCGCGGCATGGACCGGCGCACGATCGAGCTCGGCACGCCCGGCGAGGTCTTGATGGAGCGCGCCGGGGCGCTGGCCGTCGAGGTGCTGCGGGAGCGGTTCGCGACGGCGCTGCGCCGCGGCGTGGTGGTGGTCGCGGGCAAGGGGAACAACGGCGGTGACGCGCTGGTCATGGCGCGCCACCTGCGCCGCCGGCGGGCCAAGGTCGAGGTCTTCCTGGCCGCCGGGGCGGACGAGTTCGGCGGCGACGCGCGCACCCAGTGGCTGCGCTGGACGCGCGCCGGCGGGCGCGCCCGCGAGATCGGCGGGGCGGGCGGCCTGGCGGCGTTGGCGGCGGCGGCGGGGCGCGCGGGGGTGGTCGTCGACGGGCTGTTCGGTACGGGCTTGCGCGGCGGGCTCGACGAGCGCTCGCGCGCGATCGTCGCGACCCTGAACGCGTCGTCGGCGCCGATCCTCGCCGTCGACGTTCCCTCGGGGCTCGATGCCGACCGCGGCGTCGCGCTCGGCGACGCGGTGCAGGCGACGCTCACGGTCACGTTCGCCTACCCGAAGATCGGCCTGCTCGTGCATCCCGGAGCGGAGCTCGCCGGCGAGGTGGTGGTGGTCGACATCGGCATCGATCCCCGGGCGCTGGCGGAGGTGGCGCCGCGTCAGCGGCTGCTCACGCCGCGGGCGGTGGCGGCGGCGCTGCCGCCGCGCGCCCCGGACGGCCACAAGGGGAGCTACGGCCACGTGTTGGTGCTCGCCGGCGCGGTCGGCAAGAGCGGCGCGGCGCTGCTCTGCGCGCGCGGCGCGCTGCGCGGGGGAGCCGGTCTCGCCACGCTCGCCGCGCCGGCGCCGGCGCTCGGGCCGGTGCTCGCCCACACCCCGGAGCTGATGACCGAGCCGCTCGCCGACCACGACGGCGGGTGGGCGTTCTCGAGCGACGACCAGCCGCGGTTGCTGCGGCTCTTCGACGGCAAGAGCGCCGCCGTCTTCGGGCCCGGGGTGGGCACGTCGCCGCTGGCGCGAGCGCTCACCGAGTGGCTGATCGGGGCCTCGCCGCTGCCCCTGGTGATCGACGCCGACGGGCTCAACTGCCTGGCCGGACAGGTCGGCTGGCTGAAGCACAAGCGCTGCCCGATCGTCCTCACGCCGCATCCCGGCGAGATGGCGCGGCTGCTCGCCGGCTCGCCCGGCGAGGTGCAAGCCGATCGGATCGGCAGCGCGCGGCGTCTGGCCACGACCTACGACGCCGTCGTCGTGCTGAAGGGAGCCCGCACGGTGATCGCTGCGCCGGACGGAGTGGTGTCGATCAATCCGACGGGAAACCCCGGCATGGCGAGCGGGGGCATGGGCGACGCGCTGGCGGGCCTGATCGGCTCGCTGCTCGCGCAGGGGCTGGCGCCGGCCGAGGCGGCCGAAGCGGCGGCGTTCTGGCACGGTGCCGCCGCGGATCGGGTCGCCGCCCGGCGTGGGCAGGCCGGCTTGCTCGCCACCGACGTCATCGAAGAGCTGCCGCCGACGCTGCGGGACCTCCAGGCGCGGCTGTTCGCCGATGCGCCTGGAGATTGAGAGCCGGTCGCCGGAGCAGACTTTCCGGCTGGGGTGCGCGCTCGGGCGGCTGCTGACCGGTGGTGAGGTGCTGGGCCTCTCCGGCGAGCTCGGCGCCGGCAAGACGCAGCTGGTGCGCGGGCTGGCGCAAGGTCTCGATATCGATCCGGATGTCATCTATAGTCCCTCGTTCACCCTGGTCGCCGAGCACGACGGGCGCCTGCGGCTCAACCACATCGACTTGTTTCGCCTCGGCGAGCGGGTAGAGCAGAGTGACGAAGAGGAGATCGGCCTCACGGAGTACCTCGTCCCCGCCGGGGTGACGGTGATCGAATGGTACCGCAAGCTCGACAAGCCCCCCGCCGCGTGGAGCCTGGAGATCGACCTGGCGGTTCACGAGGGCGAGCGGCGCACGATCACGCTCGAGGGGAGGGGGGAGCGCGCGGCGCGGATGCTCGACGCGCTGGCGCGTGATTCGACATGGCACTGATCGTTCAAAAGTACGGCGGCACGTCGGTCGGCAGCGTCGAGCGCATCCGTGAGGTCGCCAAGCGGGTCGCCGCTTATCAGCGCCAGGGGCACCGCATCGTGGTGGTGGTGTCGGCGATGGCCGGCGAGACCAACCGGCTGCTCGACCTCGCACGGCAGGTGGCACGACGCCCCTCCGAGCGCGAGAGCGACGCTCTGGTCGCCAGCGGCGAGCAGGTCTCGGCCGCCCTGCTGGCGCTGGCGTTGCAGGACCTCGGCCTCAAGGCCGCATCGTTCCTCGGCCACCAGGTGCGCATCGCCACGGATTCGGCGTTCGGCCGCGCGCGCATCCAGTCGATCGACAAGCACCGCCTGCTCGCCACGCTCGCCGACGGTACCGTGGCGGTGGTCGCCGGCTTTCAAGGCGTGGACCGCGACAACAACATCACCACGCTCGGCCGCGGCGGCTCGGATACCACCGGCGTGGCGCTCGCCGCGGCGCTCGGAGCCGACGTCTGCGAGATCTTCACCGACGTCGACGGCGTCTACACCGGCGACCCGCGGATCGTGCCGCACGCCCGCAAGCTCGGGCGCGTCTCCTACGACGAGATGCTCGAGCTGGCCAGTCTCGGCGCCAAGGTGCTGCAGATCCGCGCCGTCGAGTTCGCCAAGCGCTACCGGGTGCCGGTGCACGTACGCTCGAGCTTCGGCGACGAGCCCGGCACCATGGTCATCGAGGAGGACAAGCCCATGGAGAACGTTCTCGTCTCCGGGGTCGCGCACGACCGGGACCAGGCCAAGATCACGCTCCTGCGGGTTCCCGACCGGCCCGGTCTGGCGGCCAAGGTCTTTGGTCCGATCGCCGCGGCAGGTATCGTGGTCGACATGATCATCCAGAACGCCTCGGCGGACGGCATCACGGATCTGACGTTCACCGTGCCGCGCGGCGACTTCCAGAAGGCGCTGTCGATGGTGCGCGGCGACGAGGGCGGCCTCGGCGTGCAGGGCATCGCCACCGATACCAAGGTCGCCAAGGTCTCGATCGTCGGCCTCGGCATGCGCAGCCACGCGGGCGTGGCGGCGCGGATGTTCGAGGTGCTGGCGGGGGAGGGTATCAACATCCAGATGATCTCCACCTCCGAGATCAAGATCTCCGTGGTGGTCGACGAGAAGTATACGGAGCTGGCCGTGCGCGCGCTGCACGACGCATTCATCCCGTCGCGCCCGGCCGAGTCGAGGCGCCCGAGCGCGCAGGAATCCCGATGAGCCAGAGGAAGCGCATCAGCCTCTACGATACGACGCTGCGCGATGGCTGCCAGGGCGAGGACGTCTCGCTGACGCTCGCCGACAAGCTGCGGGTCGCGGAGCGGCTGGACGAGCTCGGCTTCGACTACGTCGAGGGAGGCTGGCCCGGCTCCAACCCGCGCGACGAGGAGTTCTTTCTCGAGGCGAAGAAGCTGCGCCTGCGCCACGCGCAGATCACAGCCTTCGGGATGACCCGGCGCGCCGGCATCAGCGCCTCGAAGGATCTGAACCTACGCAAGCTCGTCGAGTCGGAGACCCCGGCGGTCACCATCTTCGGCAAGACCTGGCAGCTCCACGTGCTCGAGGACCTGCGGATCTCGCGCGAAGAGAATCTCGAGGTGATCAACGATTCGGTCGCCTACCTGCGGCGGCACACCGGCGAGGTGATCTTCGACGCCGAGCACTTCTTCGACGGCTACAAGGACGACCCCGAGTACGCGCTGGGGTGCCTGAAGGCGGCGGCCGACGGCGGGGCGAGCACGGTGGTGCTGTGCGACACCAACGGCGGCAACCTGCCCGCGCTGATCGCCGCGGCGACCCGGGCGGCGGCGGCGGTGGTGAAGGCGCCGCTCGGCATCCACTGCCACAACGACGGGGAGCTGGCGGTGGCCAACTCGCTCGCCGCCATCGAGGCCGGCGCGGTGCACGTGCAGGGAACGATCAACGGCTTCGGCGAGCGCTGCGGCAACGCCAACATGATCTCGATCATCCCCGCGCTCGAGCTGAAGCTCGGATACCGGACGCTCGGGCCCGAGCGGCTGCGGCACCTGACGGAGCTCTCGCACTTCGTCTACGAGCTGGCCAACCTGCCGCCGCGCAAGCATCAGCCGTACGTCGGGCAGAGCGCGTTCGCGCACAAGGGCGGCGTGCACGTCGCGGCGGTGCGCAAGAACCCGCTCACCTACGAGCACGTCGATCCGGCGGCGGTCGGCAACGTGCAGCGCGTGCTGATCTCCGACCTCGCCGGCAAGGCCAACATCCTGCAGAAGGCCGAGCAGTTCGGGGTTCACATCGATTCCAAGGATCCGAGGATCCAGAGCGTGCTCCGCCAGCTGAAGGAGCTGGAGAACGCCGGGTATCAGTACGAGGGCGCGGAGGCGTCCTTCGAGCTGTTGATGCGGCGGGCGATGCACGGGGACATGCGCTTCTTCCGGCTGATCGGCTTCCGCGTGATCGACGAGACCTACAAGGGGAGCGAGCTGCCGTCCTCGGAGGCGTCGGTCGCCGTCGAGTTCCTCGACGGGCGGCGGGAGCAGGCGGTGGCGTTCGGCAACGGCCCGGTGAACGCGCTCGACCAGGCGCTGCGCCGGGTGCTCACCAAGGAGTTCCCGCAGATCGAAGCGGTGAAGCTCCTCGACTACAAGGTGCGCGTCCTGCCCGGAATCGGCGGCACGGCGGCCAAGGTGCGGGTGCTGATCGAGTCGGGCGACGAGCACGAGCGCTGGGGCACGGTCGGTGTCTCGCACAACGTCGTCGAGGCGAGCTGGCAGGCGCTCGTCGACTCGATCGACTACAAGCTCTACACCGACCAGAAGCGCGCGCAGGAGGCCGGCAAGCAAGCCGGGCGCAAGCGCGGATGAGCGACGCGGCGGACAGCGGGCGCTCCGCACCGCTCGGCGCCTGGACGCGCCTGCGCGAGGACGTGCAGACGATCTTCGAGCGCGATCCCGCGGCGCGGTCGATCTGGGAGATTCTGCTCGCCTATCCCGGCTTCCACGCGCTGCTCATCTACCGCGCCTCGCACTGGCTCTGGCAGCACGGCCTGCGCACGCCCGGCCGCTTCGTCAGCCACCTCGGCCGCTTCCTCACCGGCATCGAGATCCACCCGGGAGCGACCATCGGCCGGCGCTTCTTCATCGACCACGGGATGGCGGTGGTGATCGGCGAGACCACGGAGATCGGCGACGACGTGACGATCTACCAGGGCGTCACGCTGGGCGGCACCAGCACGCAGCGCGGCAAGCGGCATCCGACCGTCGAGGACTCGGTACAGATCTTCACCGGCGCCAAGGTGCTCGGGCCGATCACCGTCGGCCGCCACAGCCGGATCGGCGCCGGCAGCGTGCTGGTGACCTCGGTGCCGGCGCATTCCACGGTCGTCGGCATCCCGGGCAAAGTGGTGCGCACCGGCGGCCTGAAGCACACGGAGTCCGGCCGGCCGGTCATCGATCTCGATTCGGCGGATCTGCCCGATCCGGTGAGCCGCGCGCTCGGCGGCGTGCTCGAGAAGATCGAGGAGCTGGAGAAGAAGGTGGCGGCGCTCTCGGCGCGCGGCGCCGACGCGGGCGGTGCGGCGCCGCTGCGCAAAGCGTCGGGGGACGAGTCGTGAGCAGCGTGCCTCTCGCTCCGCCGCCGGCGACGTCCGGCCGCCGCGCCCGCGCGCAGAGGCGAGGCGCGCTCGAGCGTTTCTAGAGGCCTCTCTGGTGGATCGTCCGCTCGCGGTGGTGGCGATGAGCGGCGGCGTCGACAGCTCGGTGGCTGCCGCGCTGCTGCTCGAGGCCGGATATCGCGTCGAGGGGGTGTCGCTTCGCCTCTGGGACTCGCCGCGACGCGACGGCCGCGTGTGCTCGGATCACCGCGATGCCGCGGCGGTCGCCCGCCATCTCGGCATCGCCCACTCGCTGATCGATCAGCGCGCGGAGTTCGAGCGCCGGGTGGTGACGGCTTTCGCCGCCGCGTACGCCGCGGGGCGGACGCCGAACCCGTGCGCCGCCTGCAACAGCGACTTCAAGCTCGGCGTGCTGCTCGACCACGCGCTCGAGCGCGGCGCGGAGCTGGTCGCGACCGGCCACTATGCGCGCGTCGAGCGGCGCGGGACGGACGTCGTGCTGCGGCGCGGCATCGACCCGCAGCGGGACCAGTCGTACTTCCTGTTCGGCCTGACCCGGCGCCAGCTCGCGCACGTCGCCTTTCCGCTCGGCGAGTGGACGAAGAGCGCGGTGCGCCGCCGGGCGGCGGAGCTCGGCTTGCCCGTGGCCGGCAAGCCCGACAGCCAGGACCTCTGCTTCGGCGACCCGGCGGCGCTGGTGCGCTCGCGGGCGCTGGGCGGCAAAGCCGGGGAGATCGTCGACGGCGAGGGGCGAGGGATCGGCCGCCACGGCGGGATCGAACGCTTCACGATCGGACAGCGCCGGGGCCTCGGCGTGGCCGGCCGGGCGCCGCTCTACGTGCAGGCGCTCGACGCGCCCGGCGCGCGCGTGATCGTCGGCGTGCGGCCGCCGCGGGCGGGCGGCTTCGTCGCCGGCGGCTGGAGCTGGATCGCGGCGCCGCCCGCGCCCGGCGAATGGGTGGCGGTGCAGGTCCGCTACCGGCAGCCGCCGCTCGCCGCCCGCATCGCGCCGATCGAGGGCGGCCGGCGGGCCCGCGTCGAGCTCGCGCGGCCGGCGGTCGCCGCCGCGCCCGGGCAGGCCGTCGTCGTCTACCGGGACGACGAGGTGCTCGGCGGTGGCTGGATCGAGCAGCCGCTGGCGGCGGAGGGCGTGGCTTGAGCGACGCCGTCGCGGCGCTCGAGGCGCGGCTCGGGCACGTCTTTCGCCGCCGCGATTTGCTCGCCCTCGCGCTCGTGCACCGCTCGAGCCTGCACGGCCGCGGCCAGAACAACGAGAGGCTCGAGTTTCTCGGCGATGCAGTGCTCGATCTGGCGGTCTCCGATCTGCTGATGACGCGCTTCTCCGCGGCCGACGAGGGCGAGCTGTCCAAGCGGCGGGCGGGGCTGGTGAACGCCCGCGCGCTGGCGGACCGGGCGGCGGAGCTGGACCTCGGCCCGGTGCTGCGCCTCGGCAGGGGCGAGGAGAGGAGCGGCGGGAGGCGCAAGTCCTCGATCCTCGCGGCGGCTTACGAGGCCGTCATCGGCGCCGTCTACCTCGACGGCGGGTTCGAAGCCGCGCGTGAGGTCGTCGCCCGTCACTTCGCCGCCGATCTCGCTCCGGGGAGCGCCGCTTCGGCGATCGACCACAAGACGCGGCTGCAGGAGGTCACGCAGCGACGATTCGGGGAGACGCCGCAGTACAGCGTGGTCGAGGCCAGCGGGCCGGATCACGACCGCGCCTACGTCGTCGAGATCCGCGTCGGCGGCGAGCTGCGCGGGCGGGGCGCCGGCAAGTCCAAGAAGGAGGCCGCGCAGCGGGCCGCGCTCGAGGCGCTCGCCGTTCTCGACGAGGCCCAGCCGCCGCGGCGCGCGTGATCGCGCGCGCAAGCGATCGCACGGGGCGCGGCCGCGGGGCGTCACCGCCCGGCGGAGGAGGCTGCGCCGTAGGTCATCACCAGGTGCGCTACCGCGTCCTCGCCGCCCGGGTTCTCGTAGCTGTGGGGCAAATCGGCGCGGAAGAACAGCGCATCGCCCGGCCCGATCTCGGCCGCGGCCTCTGCGCAGCGCACGACGAGCCGCCCGCGCACCATCGCCAGATGCTCGAACGTCCGCGGAGCGTGCGGCGCGGCATCCTCGCGGCAGCCCGCCGCGAGCGTCAGCTCGTAGACCTCGGGCGCGCGCGGGTCGCCTTCCGCGAACAGCGGCCGCGAGCGGAATAGGCCGTCGGCGGACGAGATGACGTGGCCCTGGCCGGAACGCTGGATGCGGAAGTCGGGGTCCGCGGCGCGCGACAGCACGGTGCCGGCGAGCAGCGCGCCGAACGGCACCTCGAGGGCGGTGGCGAGATGCCAGATCGCCCGCAGGCTCGGCACGCCCTGGCCCTGCTCGAGCGCGCGGAGCAACGCGGGGCGGGTGCCGCTGCGCTCGGCCAGGCGCTCGAGCGTCCAGCCACGCGCCGCGCGGTGTCGCGCCACGCTCTTGCCGACGGCGGCGCCGAGCGCACGGCCCTCCGGGCTGTCCGGGCCGCTCAGGCTGTCGAGGCGCTGCGCCTTCACCTCGTCGACCAGGGCGTCGTCGAGGCGCGGCGTCGGAGGGCGTCGCCGTCCGCTCATTTCATCGTCCTTCACTCGGCGCGGCGCCGGGCGAGCCAGCGGGCGATTCCCGGCGTGGCGCGCCGGCGCAGCCCTCCGTTCAGCCGGAACATCTCCAGCGCCTGCTTCAGCGAGCGCGCGGCCTCCGCCACCGGGTGGGCGCGGAAGAACCGCGCCACCTCGCGGCCGTAGCGCGGATCGCGCAGCGCGGGTGTGGTCTCGACCAGCCGCGACACCATGAGCGGTGGAACACGGCGGCGGATCGCCTTCCAGTGCCGCGTGAGAAAGCGCCAGCAGGCGTCGCGGCCCCCCCGATTGGAGAACAGGCGCATGTACAGGAAGGCGACGTCCTGGGTCGGCACCTCCTCGCCGAGGGTCGCCTCGAGCGTGCGTGCGACCAGCTCGGGGCGACGAAACGACGCCAGGTTCAGCAGGAAGCGGCGGCGCTCCTGAGGCGTCGCCGCCGCCGTCACGGCTTGGCGGTAACGGTCGTAGGTCGCCGCGTCGGCCTCGCGCGCGGCGAGCGAGACCACGGCGTCGGCGAGATTCGGTTCGAGCGAAGATCGGTCGGCGAGATACGCGTCGAGACGCCGCCGGGCCTCGGCGAGCACCGGCGGCGACTCGGCGATCGAGCCGGTGAGTCGGATGATCGCCGCGCGGCGCAGCCGCCGGGCATCGGCCTCGTCGGCAGCCGCCGACCAGCCGAGCGCGGCGAGCTGAGCACCGAAGCGCCCGGCGATCCAGGCGCGAAAGCGCTGCTGCGTCTCGCCCTCCACGATCTGCTCGTCGATCAGGCCGAGCGGGCCGGCGATGCCGTCGAGTACGTCGTAGTCGGTCTCGGCGCCGAGCGCGTCGACGACGTCGAGGAAGCTCTCGATCGCGGCGCGGCCGGCGCGGACCATCGCCCACCGGTCGCCGACCAGCGCCTGTCGCTCGACCGACGTCAGCACCTCGCCGAGGCGCCCGAGCAGCGCCGCGTGGTCGGCGGGCTCGTGCGACACGCGGTAGAAGCCTCCCGCCTCGGCGTTGCCGTAGATCCAGGGCGGCGATTTGCGCACCGGCAGGCGCACCGTCCTTGAGGCGCCGTCCACCAGGAAGCGGTCGACGGCGCTGCCCGCATCGCCGCCGCGTTTGACCACCAGCGGCAACGGCCAGGCCGAGCGGCGGCGGGCCGCGGATACCGCGGGGTCCGAGAAGAAACGCACCTGGCGCACCCGCAGCCCGGCCCGGGCGACCCGCCGGATCGACACCAGCGGGAAGCCGGGCTTCTCGATCCAGGCCTGCGC
>JACPRU010000087.1 GCA_016189835.1 Deltaproteobacteria bacterium
AGTAGAGGGCGCCATCCGGCGTCGTCCCGGGCTGCGGCAGCCACTCGATCGCCGCGAACGACGTCGCCAGGCCGTGGCCCGCCGGCGCCGGCGCGGTTCGCGAGAAAAAGGCGAGAGCCAGGGCCGCCGCGGACGCCGCGGCTCGCCTCACGGCTCGACCCGCAGGACGAAGTCGATAACCGTCCGGCGGCCGCCGGGAGCCGAGTCGACGAAGAGCTTGTAGAGGCCCGGCTCGGGGAAGATGTGGCGGAGCGGGACCTCGGGGCCGGAGTACTGCTGCTTGCCGGAGCCGGCCATCGCCATCATCGCCGCCATCGCCTCGGGTCCGGCGCCGTCTCCCATCGCCTGCACCATCGCGGCCATCTCCGGCGTCCACGGGTGCTCGTGGCCGTAGTGCTCTCCGTCGCTGCGCCAGGTGACGAGATGCGCCTCGGCGCCGAGCAGCATGGCCAGGTCGGTGACGGGCTCCCCGGCGGCGGTCTCGATCCGATAGAGCAGCTCGGTCCTGCGGCCGGCGACCGGAGGATCCGGATCGACCGAGAGGCGGAAGCGATAGCCGCCGGTGGTCGCCTCGCGGCGCGGCACGAGCCCGCTCGGCTCGCCCGCGCCGGCCTCGCCGACGGCGAAGTCGAAGCGTTTGACCCAGGTGCGGTTGCGGTGCGTGAACTCGGCGACGATCCGGTAGGCTCCCGCGGCCGGGAAGACGTGCGGGTAGTGGAACGCGGCGGTGGCGACGTCTTGCGGCCGCAGCGGCGCGAAGTCCTCGTGGTGCGAGTGGGCGAAATGGCCGAGGTCGCGGCTGATGACGAAGCTGTGGAGGATCCGCTCGTGAACGACCTGGAGATCGGAGACCGGCCGCGACGTGCGCGTGTCCTCGATCCGGATCGTGACCGTCGTCTCCGCTCCCGGGCGCGGTCGCGACGGCTCGAGCACGAGCGTTGCGCGGTACGGGCCGCCGGCCGGCTCGCCGACGATCGCGCCCGACCCGGCGCCGCCGTCCCGCCGGCAGCCGACGGCGACCAGCAGGAGCGCGCCGGCGAGACAGAGCGCGAGCGGAGCGTCCGGCGTTCGCGGCTGGGCGGGGGTCGGTCTCATCGGCTTTCCGGGCGCGCTCGGCCGAGACGTGCGAAACGTCGTCGGCGCGAGACCGCGCCGGGCGCTCGCGGTCGTGGATCATACATCCGGAACGACTCGTGCGATAGGAAAACGCCCAGCCGATCGAGCAGCTCGCGAAGGATCAGCGCTCCGCCTTCGCACGCGAGCCTTTCGGGCCGCGCCTCGATCCCGATCGAGTGTTTCATGCGGGGCGCGCCGATTTCCAGGTGAAGATCGGCGGCGGTCGCGTCGACACATCCGGAATCGAAAGCATCCTGCGGCAAATCCCGTGGGTACGCGATGTTGCAGTCGTCATGCTGGAGCAAGCCGGCAATAAGAGCAGCCTGATCGCGTTCGTGGCCGGCACCCGCCACCGGGCTGCGCCCATGGCTACACCGGCATCCATGAGCGAGCGGTTGCGCGCCGCACTGCCCGAAAACCACGTGCCGTCTGCTTTCGTCGTGCTGGATGAGCTGGCGCTGCTGCCGGGCGGGAAAATCGACCGCAAGGCGCTGCTGGCGCGCGCCGGAACCCTACGCATGGATTACGCCCCCCCCCCGCGCAACGAGATGGAGGAAACGCTGGTCGAGATGGTGCAGCAGATACTTGGCGTGTCCCGAATAATTTCATCGTGAGCCACAATTTTCCGCCGTAGTGAAAGGATTGCGCACCAGCCTGGAGCTGGCGTCGGGAAGGCGAGACGAAGATAGAAGCTCGTCCGAATCGATTCGACGGAGACGCCCGGACCCCGCGCATCTTCGGCCGCCGACGCGGCGTGCGTCGGATCGGTGAGACGAGATCGGCCGCGCGCGGTCGGCTCGGCGCGCGCCGCGGCTTGACACTTCTTCGAGCCGCGTGGCAGTTGGCGCGCTGGCCTCGCAGGATCGAACGGGCGTCGCGAGCTCGCGGCGCCGAACCGGGAGGAGTTGCCGCCGTGGCTCGGAAACCTCTGGTGCTCGGAATCGATGCCGGCGGAACGATGACGGACACCTTCGTCGTCGACGAGAACGGCGACTTCACCGTCGGCAAGGCCGCCACCACGCCGCACGACGAGTCGGTCGGCTTCCTCGAGTCGGCGGCCGACGCGATGTCCTACTGGGACGGCGACGGGCGCTCGCTCTACCCCGAGCTCGAGGTGGCGCTCTACTCGGGCACGACGATGGTGAACACGCTGATCACCCGCCGCGGCCGCAAGGTCGGCCTGATCACCACCAAGGGGTTCGAGGACGACGTCCTGATGGGCCGCGGCATGCAGAGCTGGACCGGTTACTCCTACTCGGACCGCATCCACGCGGTCACCCACGTGCATCCTTCGGCGCTGGTCGACCGCCGCCACGTGCACGGCGTCACCGAGCGCGTCGACGTGTTCGGGGAGGCGGTGATCCCGCTCTACGAGCACGAGGTCGAGGCGGCCGCCGAGGAGTTGCTCGCCGACGGCGTGGAGGCGATCGTCGTCCACTTCCTCTACTCCTACTTGAACCCGGAGCACGAGCAGCGCGCGCGGGCGATCCTCGCCGCCGCGATCGCGCGCTCCCGCCGCGGCGGCGACGTCCCCGTCTATCTCGGCAGCGACCTGCGCCCGGTGATCCGCGAGAACTCGCGCCTGAACGCCGCGCTGATCGAGGCCTACGCCGTCGCCCCGGTGCGCACCCAGCTCGAGAAGGTCGAGCGGGCGGTGCAGAGCCGCGGCTACCGCTACCCGCTGCAGACCGTGCTCGCCTACGGGGGGCTGTGCAACATCCGCTATCCGCGCCTGCACGAGACGCTGATCTCCGGGCCGGTCGGCGGCGTGATGGGCGCCAAGCACCTGAGCGCGCTCACCGGCATCGACAACATCATCGTCACCGATCTCGGCGGCACGAGCTTCGACATCGGCACGATCACCGCCGGCTACGTGCCGGTCGAGCCCGAGCCGGTGCTGGCGCGCTTCAAGCTGAACCTGCCGACGATCGCCATGGAGAACATCGGGGCGGGGGCCGGCAGCTACGTGAAGGTCGATCCCGTCACCAAGAAGGTGCAAATCGGGCCGGAGAGCGCGGGCTCGACGCCGGGGCCGGTGTCGTTCGGCAAGGGCGGCACGACGGTCACGATCACCGACTGCGACCTCGTGCTCGGCTACCTGAACCCCGACTACTTCCTCGGCGGCAAGCAGAAGCTCGACAAGGAGCTCGCGCTGCGCGCCCTCAAGGAGCAGGTGACCGAGCAGATCGGCGTCGACGTCTACGCGGGCGCGGAGGCGATCGTGCGCATGATGGAGCGCGAGGCGCGCGACGCGATCCGCGCGGTGGCCTCGGCGCGCGGGCTGGACACCACGCAGTACACGCTGTTCGGCTACGGCGGAGCCGGGCCGCTCCACCTCGCCGGCTACACCGAGGGGCTCGACTTCGGCGGCGTGCTGACCTTCCACTTCGCCGCCGCGTTCTCGGCGTTCGGCTGCACCACGGCCGACTACCAGCACCGCTACGCGCGCTCGGTGCACCTCGGACTGCCGCCCGGCTGCGACGCGCCGGCGAAGCTGGCCGTCGCCGAGGCGGTCAGCCGAGTGTGGAGCGAGATGGAGGAGGCGGCGCGCGCCGAGATGGCCAACGAGATCGCCGTCGCCCGCGAGATCCGCTTCACGCAGTTGGCGATGGTGCGCTACGGCGGCCAGCTCAGCGACCTGGAGGCGGTCTCGCCGGCGCCGCGTCTGCGGACGGCGGCCGACGTCGATCGCCTGATCGCCGCCTGGGAGGATCTCTACTCGAAGATCAACTCGCGCGTCGCCCGCTACGAAGGCGCCGGCTACCAGATCTTCGAGCTCGGCCTGCTCGCCTCGGTCGAGAAGGTGAAGCCGCGCATCGTCCGCCAGCCACTCGGCCCCGCCGAGCCCGCGCGGGCCGCCCACAAGGGCACCCGCAACATGTACTGGAAGGGACGCTGGCAGCCCGCGTCGCTGTGGGAGATGGAGATGCTCCGGCCCGGCAACCGGATCGCCGGGCCGGCGATCGTCGAGCATCCGGCGACGACGCTGGTGGTGCCGGACGGCAAGTGCGTCGAGGTCGACGAGTGGAACTTCTTCTGGCTGCGCTGAAGGAGTGAAGGCGATGGAGAAGGCGATCCAGACCACGGCGGAGGCGGCTCCCGAGCGCCGCGGCTGCGGCCCGGAGGGCCGGACGCTGCTCGCAGCGCTGCGGCACGACCGCGAGCTGCTCGAGCAGACGGGACACTATCACGGCATCTCGGACCTTCGCCTCAAGGCGGAGAACTACCTCCATTACGAGAGCCTGCACGCGCGCCTGCGCTCGGCGGTGGTGAACGCGCGCGAGACCTCGAAGAAGATCTCGGCCTCGCCGGGCGTTCGCGAGGTCGGCGAGTCGGTGGTGGCGCTCTACACCCCCGAGGGCGACAGCGTGGTGCTGTCGACGGGGATCATGGTGCACGTGCACACCCTGTCGCGCTTCATCCAGTGGATGATCGAGCGCGACTACGAGTCCGACCCCGGGATCGCCCACGGCGACGTCTTCGCCAACAACGATCCGTTCGTGTCCGACGTGCATCCGCCCGACCTGATGAACGTCACGCCCATCTTCCACGGCCGGGAGCTGATCGGCTGGGTCGGCGCGGTGGCGCACGAGCTGGAGATCGGCGGCGTCTACGGCGGCGCCAACCAGACGACCACGGCCGAGCGCTTCGGGCAGGGGATGATCGTCAGCGCCGAGAAGGTCGCGGCCAACGACGTCATCCGCCGCGACTTCTTCGTACGCGCCGAGATGAACCTGCGCACGCCCGTCTACTTCGTGCTCGACGAGAAGGCGATGGTGAGCGCCTGCATCGACGTGCGCGAGAAGGTGCTCGAGGCGGTCGAGCAGTACGGCCTCGACTACTACAAGCGGGCAATCCGCGAGATCATCGAGGAGGGCCGCCGCGCGCACCTGCAGCGCATGAAGATGCTGACCGTCCCCGGCCGCTACCGCTCGGTCGCCCACGCCGGGCACCTGTTCGAGGGCAAGGTGGGGGCCTCGCCGCTCAGCCGCAACTGCATCGTGCAGGTTCCGCTCGAGATGACGATCGACCGCGGCGGCTTCATGACGATCGACTACGAGGGCGCCGGTCGCAAGATGTGGAACCCGTACAACTGCCCGCCGGCGGCGATGGACGGCGGATTCTTCGTCACGCTCACGCAGTTCATCGACTTCGACGGCAAGGTGAACGACGGCTGCTGGTTCGCGACGCGGATGATCTGTCCGCCGGGGAGCTGGTGCAATCCGGGCGACGACATGACGGCGACGTCGTCGGCGTGGGGCTCGCTGATGCCCGGGTTCGGCTCGCTGCAGCGCATGATCAGCCGCTCCTTCCTCGCCCGCGGCTTTCGCGAGGAGGTGTTCCTCGGCCAGGTGAACACGCCGATCATCGAGGGCGGCGGCATCAACCAGTACGGCCAGCGCTTCGGCGGCCAGAACCTCGAGTGCTCCTCCGAGGGCAGCGGCGCGCGCGGGATCATGGACGGCATCGACTGCGGCTACGTCGGCTGGAACCCCGAGTCCGACATGGGCAACGTCGAGATCTGGGAGATGATCCTGCCGATCCTCTACCTCGGCCGCCGCATATGGCGCGACTCGCCGGGAGCCGGCAAGTACCGCGCGGGAGCGACCTACAGCACGCTGCTGATGATCCACAAGACGCCGCTCTACAACATCGTGTCGACGATCCACTCCGACAAGGTCTTCGACAACCAGGGGATGTGCGGCGGCTATCCCGGGCCGACGGCGAAGTTCGAGTACGTGTCGCGGGACACCGACCTCGCCGAGCGGATCGCGCGCCGCGAGCCGCTGCCGCACGTCGAGGGCGACCCGCGCCGGCCCGACATCTCGACGCGCGTCGGCGGCGACTTCCGGGTGGTCGACGGCGTCTTCCTCGAGCGGCCGCTGCGCTCGGGCGATCTCTTTCAGTTCTTCTACAACACCGGCGGCGGCTACGGAGACCCCATCGAGCGCGATCCCGAGGCGGTGCGCCGCGATCTCGACAACGGCATCCAGTCGATCGAGATCGCCGAGAGCGTCTATCGCGTGGCCGCGCGCTTCGACGCCGCGGCCAAGCGCCACGCCGTCGACGAGCAGGCGACCCGCAAGCTCCGCGCGGAGTGCCGCGAGGAGCGCGGGCGGCGCGCGGTGCCGACCCGGCAATGGATGGCGCGGCAGCGCGAGCGGCTGCTCCGCCACGATCTCGGGCGCGAGGTCAAGGAGATGTACAACGACGTCTTCGGCTTCTCCGAGCGCTGGAGCCGCGAGTACCGCGAGTTCTGGAGTCTGCCCGACGACTTCGTCTTCACGGTCTGATCGGAGGACACGCGCATGGCGAGCTACCCGAAGGACGTGATCCGCGATCTCATCGACGGCAAGCTGCCGTGGCAGACGACGAAGCCGATCATGAGCGACTTCAAGGACGAGCGGCGCTTCGAGATCTACCTGGAAATCCTCCAGGAGCGCGTGCCGTGGAAGGAGCGGATCCTGCTGCCGGTCGGCGAGCACCTCTACATCGTCGAGAAGGGCGCCGCGCGCATCGTCAAGTGCGACTGCGGCCACGAGTTCGGCCCCTACACCGAGAACTGGAAGCTCGAGGCGCTCGTCTACGTGCGCGACGACGAGCGCTCGCTCGACGAGATCTACCCCGGCGCGCGCAAGTGCGACCCGGGCTGGATGGAGCTGCGCGAGTACTACTGCCCGGGCTGCAAGGCCCAGCTCGAGGTCGAGGCGGTGACGCCGGGCTATCCCGTGGTCTTCGACTTCGTTCCCGACCTCGAGGGTTTCTACCGCGACTGGCTGAAGAAGCCGCTGTAGGAGTCCGGGCCCGGCGCGCCCCGTTCCCGCGCGACGTGCTATGGAGACCGGCGAAGGTGCATCCTTCGTCGACGATCGTGGAAAGCTCCGCTCGCCGGACCGCGACACGCCTGCGCCGACTGTTCCGGCGGCTCGCCGCGGACGGCCGCGACGAGCAGGACCGCCGTCGCGCGGAGCGGCTCGTCCAGTGGCTGCGATGGCTGGCCGTCGGCTCTTGGGCGTGGCTGATCCGCGGCATCGCGCCGGGCTTCGACCCCTGGATCGTCCACGGCGTCTACGGCGGGGCGCTCGCCTACGCCGCCGTCTGCGACGTTCTGGTCCGCCGCTCCTCCTCGATCGGCGCGACGTCGGTCCTCACCACGCTCGGCGATACGGTCGCGGTCGCGGCCATGTGCTTCGTCACCGGCGGGATCGGCAGCCCGATCTTTCCCGTCTTCCTGCTCTCCGTCCTCGCCACGGCGATCCGGTTCGGCATGGCCGAGGCGTTCGCCATCGCCTCGCTCGACGTTCTCCACGCCACGCTGCTCTACGCGACGGTGGGCGGTGGCCGGTCGTCGGATCTCGCGCGCGGCGTCTTCTACCTGTACTTCGTGGCTCTCATGGGCGGTCTCCTCTCCGGCGAGGCACGGCGGCAGCACCGCCGCGCCGTGAGCGAGCGCGAGCGCGCCAGCCTGCTGCTGTCCCTGAACCGCCAGATCATCGCCGCGGCGGATCTCTCGGAGCTGCTGGCGCGGATCCTGGCCGAGACGTTGCGCGTCGTGCCGAGCCGGGGCGCTTGCATCCTCCTGCGCCGGGGCGGGGAGGGCGTGCCCGAGCGGCTGGTCACGGCCGGCGACCTGGCGCCGCCGAGCCGCGCCGAGGCCGAGGCGCTGCTCGGATCGGACGCGGTCCTCGAGGCGAACCGGGTGGGGTGCGTGATCCTGAAGGACGCCGAGGAGATTCGCCGGCGGGCGCGCGGCGAATGGATCGAACGTCTGGCGCCGGAGCGTCTCGCCATCGTCGCCGTCCGCGGCACGACCGAGCTCGGCGTCGTCGTCCTGGTGGACCACGGCCGCGACGCCGTCTCCTCCGCGGAAGAGGAAGAGGAGGAGAGCGGAGTGCTCGGCGCGGTCGCCGAGGAAGCGGCCGTGGCGATCGAGAACGCGAAGCTCGGCGCGGCTCTGGTCGAAGCCCAGGCGCGAAGCCGCGAGCTGCTGCGCCGCGTGATCGACGCCGAGGAGGCGGAGCGCCGCCGCATCGCCGGCGAGCTGCACGACCGCATGGGAAAGCGCTTCTTCGAGTTCTACTACGACGTGCGCTTGCTCCAGGGCATGTCCGTCGATCGCGATCCGGCGGGGTCGGAGATCCTGGCGCGCATCACCGAGAGCGCCCGCGAGTGCGCCGCGGAGATCCGTACGCTGATGGACGACCTGCGCCCCTCCGTGCTCGACGACTTCGGCTTCCTCGAGGCGCTGAAGGAGTTCGTCACCGGTATCGCCGCCCGCGGCGAGCTGGCGATCACGCTGTCGGTCGACGAATCGGGGCCCTCGGCGGGCCCGCAGGCCGACCTCATGCTGTTTCGCGTCCTGCAGGAGGCGGTCTTCAACGCGCGCAAGCACGCCGCCGCGAAACGGGTGTGGATCGAGTTCGGCCCCCACGCCGGCCGCCAGCTGCGCCTCGTCGTTCGCGACGACGGCTGCGGCTTCGAGCCCGACGCGCCGAACCCGGGTCACTACGGGCTGCTCTACATGAAGGAGCGCGCGGAGGCCTGCGGCGGCAAGTTCGCCGTCCGCAGCACCCCCCGCCGCGGCACCGAAATCGAGGTCACGGTCCCTCTGCCGCGATGAATCCGATCCGCATCTTTCTCGTCGACGACCACGCGGTGCTGCGTCAAGCGGTGAGCGTGATGCTCGGCGCGGAGAGCGACATGACCGTGGTCGGGCAGGCCGGAACCGGGCGCGAAGCGCTGGCGGCGGTCGAGTCCGCGCGGCCCGAGGTGGTGATGCTCGACATCAAGATGCCCGAGGCCGCCGGGCTCGACGTCCTGCGGGATCTGCGGCGAGCCTGCCCGAAGGCGCGAGTGATCATCTTCACGATGTACGAGAACCCGGCGTACGTGAACGCCGCGATCCGCGCGGGGGCGAGCGGCTACGTCCTGAAGAGCGTCGGGCGCGACGAGCTGCTGCGCGCCATTCGCGCGGTGAGCGCCGGGGGCCAGTTCCTGCACGCGGAGGTCACCGGGCCGCTGCTGCGCCGCGCCGCGCTCGAGGCCAAGCTCCGGCCCGGTGGCGGGGGACTGACCGTGCGCGACGTGCAGGTGCTCGAGTGTCTCGCGGACGGGAAGTCGAACAAGGAGATCGCCCATGCCCTGGGGATCTCCGACGAGACGGTGAAGAGCCACCTGAAGAGGCTGTTCGAGAAGCTCGGCGTGTCGGACCGGACCGAAGCGGTGGCCATCGCGCTGCGCCAGAATCTCATCGACTGAGGGCGGCACCGCAGGCCGTTTTCGCGGAGTCCCGGTACCCCCCTGATCGGGGGCTTGTCGGGGCTTGAGTGCCGTGTTGCTATCGACGCCATAAGCAGCGGATCTCGCCGATCCGCGCGGAGGAGAGTCACCATGCGCAGCCTCATCGAAGCTCACAACCGGGTCAAAGATTTCGACTGGGAGCCCAGCTACGCGAAGAAGCCGACGCGATATCCCACCCGTTATCGGATCCCCGCCAAGACCAAGGATCCGTTCCGGCACCTGATCCGCGACTACCTGTCGATGGAGGAAGAGAAGGACAATCGCCAGTACGGCGCCCTCGAGGACGCGCTGGCGCGCTCGAACGCGCCCGCCAAGGCCGAGCGTCGCTGGATGGAGATCATGAAGGTGGCGCTGCCGGTGGTGAACTTCGGCGAGTATGCGGCGATGAAGTCCACGGGCCAGCTCGTCGACACGATCGAAAACGCCGAGCTGCGCCAGGGTTACATGGCGCAGATGCTCGACGAGGTTCGCCACGTGAACCAGGAGGCGTACCTGACCCGGTACTTCGCGCGCCACGCCGCGGACCCGGAAGGGTTCGCCCAGGGCTTCAAGTTCCGCGGCACGAACCTGTACAATCGCGCCGGCCGCGCGGCGCTGGAGGGTTTCTTCGTCGGCGATCCGATCGAGGGGGCGCTCAACCTGCAGGTCGTCGCCGAGACCGCGTACACGAATCCGATCTTCGTGGCGATGACCGAGATCGCCGCCGCCAACGGAGATCAGGCGACGCCGAGCGTGTTCCTGAGCATCCAGTCCGACGAGGCGCGGCACATGGCGAACGGCTACTCGACGCTCGCCGCCGTAGTCTCCAATCCCGACAACCTGGCCTTCCTGCAGGCCGACTTCGACCGCGCGTTCTGGCGCCAGCACGCGTTTCTCGATCCGTTCCTCGGCGCCGTCTACGACTACTTCCAGGCCAAGCGCACCTCGAGCTACGGCGAGAAGTGGAACGAGTGGATCCACGAGGACTGGGTCGGCTGCTACATCGAGAAGCTCGCCCCGTTCGGCCTCAAGGTGCCTCGCTGGTACGGCGAGGCGCGCGAGCGGATGAAGTGGATCGGGCACACCGCGGGCCTGATCGGCTTCGCCACCTGGCCTCTGCAGTTCTGGCGCTTCGATCCCCTCACCGACGCCGACATGGAGTGGTTCGAGCGCAAGTACCCCGGCTGGTACGGCCACTACGGGGCGTTCTGGGAGGAGTACCGCAAGATGTGCGATCCGCGCGCGGGGGCGGTGCCGCTCTCGCTGTTCCAGAGCCTGCCGCCGCTCTGTCGGGTCTGCCAGATGCCGTGCGTGTTCCCGCGGCCCGACGTCTCGACGGTGCGCATCAAGGAGCACGGGGGCAAGAAGCACGCGTTCTGCTCGGAGGCCTGCGAGTTCATCTTCGACGAGGATCCGCAGCGCTACCTCGGCTACGACACGTTCTACGAGCTGTACGACGGCTACGACCTCGCCGAGTTCGTGCGCGAGAACGGGTTGCTGCGGGCGGACGGCAAGACGCTGATCGCCCAGCCGTCGCTCGACGACGAGCGCATGTGGACGATCGACGATCTGGCGGCCCTGAAGATCGAGATCAAGAATCCCCTGCGGGAGGTGGGCGCATGAGCCTCGAAGCGAAAGCGCCGCGCGACTTCACGTACATCCGGCCGCGCAAGCGCCGGCTCTCGGAATACGAAGCCGTCACCTGCTACACGCAGCCGGACCCCGACGTCTTCGACAAGCAGGGATGGTATCTGCGCAGCGCCGAGGGGCGCACCGCGTGGAGAAAGGAGTCGACCCGCCTGCGCCATCCGCACTGGTTCGATTTCCGGGACCCGGCCGGGCTCTGGCAGCGCACCTACGTCCGCCTGCAGGCCGAGCAGGAGCGCTCCCTGGAGCGCGCGGTCGAGGACGCGGCGCGCGCCGGCGCGTTCGCCGATTTCGAGCCGACCTGGGTGCGGGAGCTGGTCGGCGCCCACTACCGCGTCTGGTCGTTCTTCGAATACGGCCTGTTTCGCTGCTTCGCGCAGGCGCAGCGCGAGACGCTCTCGGACACGCTCGGCAACGTCTACTGCTTCGCCGGTTTCGACCGCGTGCGACACGCGCAGGCGATCGTGATCTACCTGATGGACCTCGAGGGCCAGATCGAGGGCTTCCAGGACGCCGGAGCGAAGGAGCGCTGGCTCGGCGATCCGGTCTACCAGCCGGCGCGGCGGATGACCGAAGAGCTGATGGCCGTCGACGACTGGGGGGAGCTGGCGGTGGCCGTCCACCTGGTGGTCGATCCGATCTTCGGCGAGGTGGGCCTGAGCGAGATGCTGCGCCGCCACGGCCCGTTCCACGGCGACGCCGTCACGCCGCTCGTCGTGAGCACGGCCGAGCGGGACCGGAGGCGAAACTGCGACTGGACCGAGGAGCTGGTGCGCATGGTCACCGCCGCCGAGGTCCCGGCGCGCGACGAGAATCGCCGGATCGTCGGCGAGTGGGTCGCGCGCTGGACGCCGCGCGCGCTCGCCGCCGCGGAAGCGCTCGCGCCGGTTCACGAGCGGATCCCCAGGCGCCTCGGCACGTTCCGCGAAGCCGTGGAGCGCGCGAGCGCCGCGCAGGCGGCGATCGTGGCGGCGCTCGAGGCGAGATCGACGGAGGCGGCATGAGCACGTTCGAAGGGAAGAAGGTCGCCATCGTCCTCATGAAGAGCGAAGAGGCGGACGCGACGATCGACGCGCTCGAGCGGGAGCGGCGCGACGTCGAGGTGACGGACCACGGCACCTACTGGCACATCGCCGCCAAGGACGAGATCGTCGTCTCGATGGAGAAGGTGGGCCAGGAGCTCGGGCGGCCGATCGATCTCGGCCAATGGCTCGTGATCATGAGCACGTTCGTCGGTCGCGCGGCGCCGGGGCCGGATTACTTCCGCGTGACCTCGAAGATGGTCGAGCTCGAGGCGGGCGCGTAGGTCTCTCGTGGCGGGCCGCCGAATCCGTCTCGAGCCGAACGGCACGGTCTTCGAAGCCGCCGAATCCGAAGCGGTGCTGAATGCCGCCCTGCGCCAGGGCGTGCCGCTGCGCTACGGCTGCCGCCACGGCAACTGCTCGAGCTGCAAGTACCTGGTGAGCGACGGAGACGTCGACCTCGGCAACGCCTCGCCCTACTCGCTGTCCGAGCGCGAGCGCGAGGAGGGCTGGGCGCTGCTCTGCTGCGCGCGCGCCCTCTCCGATCTGGTCATCCAGGTTCCCGAGGATCCGACCGACCGATTGCGGCCGGTGCTGCGGCCGGCGGACTTCGCCGCGACCGTTGCCGCGAACGACCGCGTCACTCGCGCGCTGCACCGGCTGCGGTTGCGCCTCGACCGCCCGCTCGCCTTTTACCCGGGTCAGTTCCTCGAGGTGGAGGTGCCGGGCCGCCCGGGAGAATGGCGCTCGTACTCGATCGCCAGCTCGCCGAGCCGTTCCGCGGAGGTCGATCTCGTCATCCTGAAGGTTCCCGGCGGGGCGTTCTCCGCAAGCCTCGAGCGGCTCGGCGGCGGCGCCGCGCTGCGCGTTCGCGGGCCGTATGGCACGAGCTACCTCCGCGAGGGCGATCGGCCGATCCTACTGGTCGGCGGCGGATCGGGCATCGCCCCGCTGCTGTCGATCCTCGAATTCGCGGCCGAAGCGGGCGACCGCCGGGCGATCACGTTCTTCTACGGCGCCCGGACGGCGGCCGACCTCCCGCTCCAGGAAGAGATCGCCGAGCTGCAAAGGCGCCTGCCGCACCTCCGCTATCGCCCGGCGCTCTCCGAGCCGACGGCGGACTGCCGCTGGGCGGGCGCGGTCGGGCTGATCGCCCAGGTCATCCAGCGCGAGCTCGCAGACGCCAGCCCGTTCGACGCCTACGTCTGCGGCCCGCCGCCGATGTGCGACACCGTCTCGCTGATCCTCGCCGCCAAGGGCCTGCCGGACGGGCGGGCATTCCTCGACCGCTTCTACTCGGCGGTGGAGTCGCCGGGCTCCTCCGAGCCCCGCGCCCGCTCGTTCGGCTGAGATCGCGACGGCGAGGCGCGCGCCGCCCGGTGCGGCGATCGTGATCGAGGCGCCGTTGCATCGGCCCCGCCGGGGTGGGAGCATGCGCCCATGGCGACCCCGCTTCCCGAGGATCTCAAGGCGCTGCTCGACGGCCCGAACTTCGCCCACCTGGCGACGCTGCGAAAGAGCGGCGCGCCGCAGGTCGATCCCGTATGGGTCGGCCGCGAGGGCGACCGCGTCCTGATCGGCACCGGCGAGCGCACGGTCAAGGCGAAGAACTCGCGTCGCGACCCCCGCGTCGCGCTGTCGATCATCGGCTTTCGGAACCCCTACGACGAGGCGATGGTCCGCGGCCGCGTCGTCGAGTGGCGGCCCGATCCGGATCTCGTGGTGATGGACGAGATCTCGCGCAAGTACACGGGCAAGAACTTCCCGTGGCGCAGCCGCGAGGGCCGGGTCACGCTGGTCATCGAGACCGACGACGTGAAGCTCCGCAAGCTGCCGTTCGAGCCTCCGGCGTAGGCCGAGCCCCGCGGCTCCGATCCTTCTTCGTCCCGACCCGCTTTCCGAACGGCGCCGTGCCAGCCGGTGCGCCCTCTTCCTGCTCTTCGTTGACGGGCTCGCGTCACCGAGGGTAGACCGAGGTCGTGCCTGCGACGCTCACCACGGTCGAGAGGCCGACGGCGACTGGCCCATCCCACGACCGCGAGCCTGCCCGGGGCGCGGCGGCCGGGTTCTTCTCGCGGCTGCCGGGCGATGCATCCATCGTCCGCGAAGAGACCTCGGCACGCGAATACGGCAACCGGCTTCGACGCCCCGGCTCGCAATCGCCCCCGCGCCTGGGACCGGGGGAGGTGAGGAGGGGAGGATGTGGGGGTGACCCTCGCTTCCTTTGCCCGGGTTACGCCGGTCTGTCTAACGCCTCGGAGGAGAACGAAGCTGTTTCAACAACGACTTGTGAGGAAAGGAATTTCGAGCGCGAGAAGTCTCGCGAGGGTTGTTTAGACAGTGGGCTTCACCTTGGGGTGAGAGGCTATATAGGGCTGTCGAATAGAAGTTGGGCGGC
>JACPRU010000006.1 GCA_016189835.1 Deltaproteobacteria bacterium
CGGCGAACACGATCGCGTCCGGCGCGTCGGCGACGATGCGCCGGTGCAGCTCCTCTACGGTCGGCGATGCGCTCTCCATGGGCGTTCTCCGCCGGGTGATCCTAGCCCCTTCGTCCCGTCGCACAAGCCGCCGCCCCCGAGGGGCCGTGCAACCGCCGGCGCGGGGGACTAGACTGCGGCGTCCGCCGGCGCTCCTGCCGGCGTTCGGGGGGAGGAGTCGCCATGTTCGATCCATTCATCGAGGCCACCACGCTCCGCGACCTCGCCGCCCGGCGCGAGATCCGGCCGCGCGAAATCGCCGAGACCTACCTGCGTCGCATCGAGGAGATCAATCCGCGGCTCGATGCCTTCATGACCGTGACCGCCGAGCGGGCGCTCGCCGACGCCGCGCGCCTCGAGTCCGCCGATCCGGGCTCGCTGCCGCTGTTCGGCGTGCCGTTCTCGATCAAGGACCTCACCTGGACGAAGGGAATCCGCACGACCTTCGGGTCGCGCAACTACGCCGATTTCGTCCCGCCGGCGGACGCCGAGATCGTCACGCGGCTCCACCGCGCCGGCGGCATCCTGCTCGGCAAGACGGCGACCCCCGAGTACGGCGGACGGCCGACGACCGAGGGCGGCCTCTGCCCGCCGGCGCGAAACCCCTGGAGCCGCGAGCACACCACCGGCGGGTCGAGTGGCGGCGCGGCGGCGCAGGTCGCCGCGGGGCTCGGGCCGCTCGCCGAGGGCAGCGACGGCGGCGGCTCGGTGCGCATTCCCGCTTCGTGCTGCGGCGTGGTCGGCCTCAAGCCTTCGCGGGGCCGGGTGACGCTCTCGCCGGTGGCCGGCGAGATCTGGGGAGGGCTGTTCACCAACGGGTCGATCGCGCGCTCCGTGCGCGACGCGGCGGCGATGCTCGAGGTGATGGCCGGGCACGTCGCCGGCGATCCCTACCGCGCGGCGCCGCTGTCGCGGCCGCTCCTCGAGGCGGTCTCCCGCCGGCCGAAGCCGCTGCGGCTGGCGACGCTCGCGACGAGCGCGCTCGGCCCGATCGACGCCGAGACGGTGGCCGCGTTCGAGGCCGCCTGCCGCGTGTTCGCCGACATGGGGCACCGGCTGGAGCCCGTCGACGTCGATCCGGCGGCGCGCCTCGTCGAGCCGTTCGGCGCGGTCGTCGCCGCCAATCTCGCCGCGGTAGCGTTTGCGAACGACGAGCTGATCGATCCGATCGTCCGCGTGTTCGTCGAAGCCGGCCGCAAGATGACCGCCGCCGAGTACGTGAACACGATGGCGCGGATGCACAACACGGCGCGCGAAGTCGTCCAGGTGCTCGTGCCGTACGACGCTCTGCTCACTCCGACGCTGGCCCGCCCCGCGCCGCGCATCGGCGAGCTGCCGTCGAGCCGCGAGACCTACGTCGAGGAGGCGCTCGCCTGGCTGCCGTTCACGTTCCCGTTCAACGCGACGGGACAGCCGGCCTGCTCGGTGCCGAACGGATTCAGCAAGGCCGGGCTGCCCATCGGCCTGCAGATCGTCGGACGGCCGGAGGACGAGCCGACGGTGGTCTCGCTCGCCGCCGCCTTCGAGGAGGCGCGCCCGTGGCGCGATCGCCGACCGCCGCTCTGAGCGCCGCCGTGACGATGCCCTGTCCGTTACCCTGTCCCCTGTCCTGTCCCTTGCCCTTGACGTCCGCCACGGCGCCGGTCTAGTCCGAGACCACCGCATCGAGGAGGTCGCGGCAGCGACCGGAAGGCGAGAAAGCCATGGCCGAAGGCAAAGCGAGAAAGATGTGGGCGCTTCCCGGCGCCGAGATCACCGCCCCCGCGTCGCTCATGATGCACGGCGGCGACGACACGTTGCTGCACTGCCCGTGTCCGTCCTTCCTGATCGAGCACGCCAAGGGACTGGTGCTGTTCGACACCGGCTGCAACCCCAAGATCATCGACGACGCGGTCGGCTACTGGGGGGAGGTGGCGACGCATCTGCCGGTCAAGTGGAGCAAGGCGGACACGCTCGACAAGCAGATCGAGGGCGTGGGCTACAAGCCGAGCGACGTGAAGTACGTCGTCCTGTCGCACTCGCATCTCGACCATTCCGGCGGGCTCACCTATTTCCCGAAGGCGAAGTTCCTGGTGGGGGCCGGCGAGCTGCGCTACGCGTACTGGCCGGATCCCGACCGGCGCTGGGCGTTCATCCTGAACGACTATCTGCCGACGCGCGGCTACGACTGGCAGGAGCTGAACGGCGATTTCGACCTGTTCGGAGACGGCGCGGTGCAGTTTCTCTACACGCCGGGGCACACCCCGGGCGAGTGCACGCTGGTGGTGAACCTGTCGAACCGCAAGATCGTGCTGCCGGGAGACACCGTCCATCTGCGGGCCGCGCTCGACAAGGAAGCGACCATGCCCGTCGACGTCGATCCGATCGCCGCGACCTACTCGCTGAAACGGGTCAAGGCGCTGCGCGACATCACCGGCGCCACGGTGTGGATCTCCCACGACCCCGAGGACTGGAAGGAGCATCCGCACCGGATCGAATAGCGGCGCGCGAGCCCGAACCATGCCGCTGTACGAGTGGCGCTGCGCCCGGTGCGATCTGACGTTCGAGGCGCTGGTCGCGGTCGACGCCGCGAAGCGCAGGCGCCCGTGCCCGCGGTGCCGCCGGCCGTCGGCCCGGGTGATGTCCGCGGCGCGCTTCAACTCGGGCCGGGCGGCGGCGCCGATCGAGGCGAGGGCCCCGGGCGCGAAGCCCGACGTCACGCGGTTGCAGGTGCCAAGCCTCGCGCGGATGTGCTGGATGGACGACCGATCCGCCGCCCGCCTGGCGGCCTACAAGCACGGGCGGGGCGCCGAGTACGACGACACGATGGCCACGCGGCGGGAGGCGAAGAAGCGGTACGGGGTGGCGGAGGAGCCGCCGGCCTCGCACCCGCACGGGCATTCCCCGCTGGCCGACCCGGCGGTGTTCGCGCGGCGCACGGCGGCCGCCCGCAAGTCCGCGAAGCGCTCCTCGGCCGCGAAGCCCCGGGGAGCCGAGACCGTTGAATGAGCCGTGCGCTCGATTCATGATTCGCCCATGCAACCACGATCCGTCCTTGCCGTAGACGAGATCCAGCTCGGCCAACCGGATTTCTGGAAGCGTCCGATCGAAGAGCGCGAGGGGGCGTTCCGCACGCTGCGCGACGAGCGTCCGGTGTCCTTTCACGCCGAGATCGATCCTCGAGTGCCGAGCGGCCCGGGCTTCTGGGCGCTTTGCCGGCACGCCGACGTGCTGAAGGCCGGCACCACGCCGAAGGTGTTCAGCTCGGCGCGCGGCATCGGCATCTTCGACCTGCCGCCCGAGTTCCTGGAGTTCTTCGGCTCGATGATCGCGCTCGACGACCCGCGACACGGCCGTCTGCGCCGGCTCGTCTCCGCCGCCTTCACGGCGCGGCAGCTCGCCGAGGTGGAAGCCGACGTGCGGCGGGCCGCGGCGCGGGTGATCGACGCCGTCGCCGAGAAGGGCGCCTGCGACTTCGTGACCGAGATCTCCGCGCCGTTCCCGATCCGCATCATCTGCGAGATGATGGGCATCCCGGAAAGCCAGCACGCCTTCGTCTTCGAGCAGACCAACGTCATCCTCGGCGCCGGCGATCCCGAGTACGTGGACGAGGGGAAGGACGTGATGCGCGCCTTCTTCAACGCCGGCGCGGCGCTCGCCGAGCTGATGAAGGACCTGGCGCGCACGCGGCGGGCGGCCGCGGGCGGCGATCTGACCTCGGTCCTGGTGCACGCCGAGATCGGCGGCGACCGGTTGAACGAGCAGGAGATGGCCTCGTTCTTCGTGCTGCTGGTCGCCGCCGGCAACGAGACCACGCGCAACGCGATCAGCCACGGCATGAAGGCGCTCTGCGATCACCCCGACCAGCGCCGGATCTGGCAGCGGGATTTCGATCGCGTCGCGCCGAGCGCCGTCGAGGAGATCGTCCGCTGGGCGAGCCCGGTGATCTTCATGCGGCGCAGCGCCCTCTGCGACACCGAGATCGGCGGCCAGAAGGTCCGCGAGGGCGACAAGCTGCTGCTCTTCTACTGCTCGGCGAACCGCGACGAGACCGTGTTCGCCGACCCCTTCCGCTTCGACGTCGCGCGCGACCCGAACGACCACCTGGGATTCGGCGGCGGGCCGCACTTCTGCCTCGGCGCGAACCTCGCCCGGCGAGAGATCACGGTGATGTTCCAGGAGATCTTCCGCCGGCTCCCGGACCTCGAGATCACCGGCCCGCCCGACCTCCTGTGGTCGCCCTTCATCCACGGCATCAAGCACATGCCGTGCACGTTCACCCCGCGAGCCGCGCTTCACTGAGCCCCGGGCCGACTCCGGCGGGCGGCGCGAGGAGGGTGCATGAGAGACTTCGAAACCATCCGCTTCGAGGCGCCGGCGCCGGCCGTCGCGCGCATCGTCCTGAATCGGCCCGAGACGCGCAACGCGCAGGACACGCGCCTGCTCTACGAGCTGAACGACGCCTTCGACGCCGCCGCGCAGGACGACGACGTGAAGGTGATCATCCTCGCGGCCAACGGCCCGCACTTCTCCTCCGGACACGATCTGCGCGAGCGCGACGTCTACGGCCGGATGCACGAGTACAGGACGGTCGGCACCTGGTGCGGCTTCACCTGTGCCGGCGCCGAGGCGCAGATGGCGCGCGAGAAGGAGATCTACATCGGCTTCTGCGAGCGCTGGCGGAACCTCCCCAAGCCGACGATCGCCGCCGTGCACGGCAAGGTGGTCGCCGGGGGGCTGATGCTCATGTGGCCCTGCGACATCATCATCGCTAGCGAGGACGCGCAGTTTTGCGATCCGGTGGTGAGCTTCGGAGTGGGCGGCGTGGAGTTCTTCGCCCATCCCTGGGAGCTCGGGGCGCGCAAGGCGAAGGAGATGCTGTTCACCTCGGACTGGCTGTCGGCCGAGGAGGCGCGGCAGGTCGGCATGGTGAACCGCGTCGTGCCCCGCGCCGAGCTGGAGTCGGCCGCGCTCGACATGGCGAAGAAGATCGCCCAGAAGTCGCGCTTCGCCCTCAAGCTGACGAAGGAGGCGGTCAACGCCGCGGAGGACGCGCAGGGCCGCGTGCAGGCCATGCAGACGTCGTTCGCGCTGCACCAGCTCGCCCACACCCACAATCTGAAGCTCTACGGCATGTTGCTCGATCCCACCGGCCTGCCCCCGGAGGCCGCGCGCGCGCTCGGCGCCGCGCGCGAGGGCGGCGAGCGCTGACGGGCGCGGCGGTGGTGGCTCCGCTGCGGAGGCGCGCGTGAAGGACTGCCGCCTGCGCCCGGCGCGGCCGGGCGACGTGCCCGCGCTGCAGGCGCTGATCGCGCGCTCGGCACGCGCGCTGAGCGTGGGCTACTACACGGCGGAGCAGGCCGAGGCGGCGGTGCGGTACGTGTTCGGCGTCGACAGCCAGCTGATCGACGACCAGACGTACTTCGTGATCGAAGCCGCGGGCGGGCCGCTCGCCTGCGGAGGCTGGAGCCGGCGCCGGACGTTGTTCGGC
>JACPRU010000009.1 GCA_016189835.1 Deltaproteobacteria bacterium
AAGTTGGCGGGCGGCGGCGGGGGCGCTTCGACCGGCGGCGGGGGCGGCGGCGGGGGCGGCGGCGGCGGCGGCGCGCAACCGACCGCCAGCGTGATCACCAGCGAGAGCCCGAGTCTTCTCATGGCAACCTCCCCCGTTCGTCTACCTTCGTTGACGGTAAACTAGAAGCCCCGGCCGCTCATCGCGAGGCTCTCACCGACTCGGCGAGCCGGCGAATGCCCTCGTCGATCTCGGCCGGCGACAGCGCGCAAAACGGCAGGCGCAGGAACCGCTCGCCGCCGCCCTCGGGGAAGAACGCCAGGCCGTCGGCGAGGTTCAGCCCGAGCCGGGCCGCCTCGAGCCGAACCGCGGTGGTGGACGTGCCCTCGGGCAGCGTCAGCGAGATGAAGAAGCCGCCGTCGGGACGCGTGGCGACGGCGTCCGGCATGTACCTGTCGATCGCCCCCAGGCAGGCGTCGAGCCGTGGCGCGTAGAGCTTCTTCAGGCGCTCGACCTGCGGCGGCAAGAGCCCGCGGCGGCACCACTCGTAGGTGATGCCCTGCGCGACGTACCCGGGGGAGATGTAGGTGTCCTCGGCGACCTTGGCGAGCCGGGCGATGAGCTCCGGCTCGCCGACCATGAACCCGGTGCGAACGCCGGGCGCGATCAGCTTGGTGAACGAGCTCATGTGCAGCACGCGCCCGGGCGCCAGCCGGTAGAGCGTCGGCTCTTCGCGGCCGCGGTAGCGGAGCAGCCGGTACGGGGCGTCCTCGACGAGCAGGAAGCCGTGCCGCTCGGCGAGCTCGACCAGCCGCCGGCGCTTCTCGCCGGAGCAGGTCGCGCCGGCGGGGTTTTGGAAGTCCGGGATCACGTAGAAGAGCTTCGGCGGGGTGGCGGCGAGCGCCTTCTCGAGCGCGACGATGGCCGGGCCGTCGGGCTCGAGCGGGATGCCGACGATGCGCGCGCCGTGACGGCGCAGCAGCGTCAGCGTGCGGTCGTAGGTGGGCGACTCGGTGAAGACGACGTCGCCGGGCTTCAAGAGATGCAGGCACAGGAACTCGATCAGCTGCAGTGACCCGTTGCCGGTAAGGATCTGCTCGACCCGCACGCCCTGCCACTCGGCGAGCCACTCGCGCAGCGGCTGGAAGCCGAGCGCGGGGCCGTACTGCATCATCGCCGCGCCCTGCGTGCGCAGGATCGCCTGCGCGGCCTCGACCACTTCCTCGATCGGGAACGACTCGTTGGCGGGAACCCCGCGGGTGAAGTTGATGGTCTCCATCGGTCGGCGCTCTTAACACAGATCCGCATCTTTGGCAGTCGGACGGCGGGGGAGGCTACGCCAGGGCCACCGACTTCGGCGAGCAGCTCGTCGCCTCGACCCGCACCGCGAGCGGCCAGCTCTGCGACATCAGCTTCGCACCGACGCGGGGACCGTTCTGCGGCCGCTTCACGTACGTGAACTGCAGCTAAGGCGATCTACGCGAAGCGCGCCACCGTCTGCGCCGCCAGCTCGGCGAAGTTCTCCGTGCGCTGCTTGAACAGCGAGAGATCGACGTCGGTCTTGCCGAGAGCGCCGCCGAGATAGCGCGCGTAGACTCCCTCGACGATGCACGCGCTCTTCCACTGCGAGAACGCCAGGTAGAAGTCGATCTTCGAGACGTCGCGGCCGGAACGGCGCGTGTAGCGCTCCACGACCTCCTCGCGGTTCGGGAAGCCGGGCGCCAGCGACGGCGCGCCGGGGGTGCCGGCCAGCGGGTCGGTCGACTGCGTCCAGGTGGCGAGCACGTAGCCGAGGTCCGCCAGCGGGTCGCCGAGCGTGCAGATCTCCCAGTCGAGCACCGCGAGGATCCTGCCCGTCCGGGGATCGGTGATGCAGTTGCCGAGCCGGTAGTCGCCGTGCACCACCGCGGCCTTCCCCTGGGGCGGGATCATCGCCTTCAGCTTGTCGTGGACGTGGTCTACCGCCGGCAGCTCGCGGGTCTTCGACTGCTGGTATTGCCCGTACCAGCGCTTGAGCTGGCGCAGGATGTAGTCCTCCTTCTTGGCGAGGTCGCCGAGGCCGACGGCGTCGACGTCCGCGGCGTGGAGGTCGGCAAGCACGTCGATGAACGACTCTCCCGCGGCGCGCCGCTGCGGCTCGCCGAGCTCGCGCAGCGCGATCGCCGCATCGTGCAGCACGACGCCGTGGACGAAGCGCATGACGTAGAACGGCGCGCCGTTCACCGCGGGGTCGGAGCAGAAGCCGAGGGCCTGCGGCACGGGCACGGGGGTCGGCCACAGCGCCGAGATGATCTTGTGCTCGCGGCCCATGTCGTGCGCGCTGGCGAGCACGTGCGAGAGCGGCGGGCGGCGCAGCACGAACTCGCCGCCGGCGGCGTCGGTGACCTTGTAGGTCAGGTTGGAATGCCCGCCGGCGATCAGCGTGAACTCGAGCGGCGGCCGGGCGCCCGCGACGTGCTGCGCGAACCATTGCGTGACCGCCTCGACGTTGATGCCGCGCGTCGAATCTCGCTCTTCCATGCTACCGTCGGATACCGGAAGCGATCGCCGCTGGCTAGCCGGCGGCCGTGGCTCGCCGGCCCTCAAGCCTCCAGAGCTTCCGCAGCACCGCGATTCCCGCGGAGTAGCCCGCCCCGAACGCGCACAGCACCCCCAGGTCTCCCCTCGCCAGGCCCTCACGGTGCTGGTGAAAGGCGATCACCGACCCCGCGGAGCTGGTGTTGGCGTACTCGTCGAGCACGATCGGCGCCTCGGTCTCGGTCGCGGGCCGGCCGAGGACCTGTTTCGGGATCAGCTGATTCATGCTGAGGTTCGCCTGGTGAAGCCAGTAGCGTTTGACCGCGGCGGGCTCGATGCCGACCTGGCCTCGCTCGCGCCGCTCGCCGCCGCGTCGCTCGGCGCCGATCGACTCACGCCGCTCGGCGCGCTACTGGAAGACCACGAGGTCGCGCGGCTGCGTGCCGCGCTGCTCGAGGTCGAGCGGAGCAACCGGTGAGCGAGGCAACCGATCGGGCCTGCCCGTCGTGCGGCGCGGCGAGCGCGCCGCCGGCGCAGTTCTGCCGCGAGTGCGGCGCGATCCTGCCGCGCGGCGCGCCGCGGTCGAGGCCGGCGTCGCTCGCGGAGGAGCCGAGCCTGCCGCTCTCGCCGACGCCTGCGCCGCCGCCGCCGAGGCGCGGTGCGCGGCGCGCCCGGATGGCGGCGTGGATCGTGGCCGGCGTCACCGCCGCCGCCGTCGCGTTCTTCGCCGCCGAGCGCGAGCGCCCGAGCGCCGACCGGCCGCCGCCGCCGCACGAGCCGGTCGCGGCGGCCACGCCCGCCGCCGAGGCGACGGCCACGGTCGAGCGCCCGGCGCCGGACGCCCCGACCGCCGGGGTCTCGCGCGGCGCGGAGACGATCGACCAGCCCGAGCCGGTCTCCCGCCTTCGCCCCGGGTGGTATCACATGCGCGTTCGCGCTCCGCTCTTCCGCGAGCCGAGCGAGACGGCGCCGATCGTCACCTTGCTTCCGGCCGGGATCCGCATCCGCGTCACCCGCGTCCTACCCGGCTTCCTCGCCGTGGAGTCGGCGACCGGCAAGCCGCCCGGATACGTGAGCACCGAGGACGCCGCGCCCGAGGACTAGCCGGACGGGGTGGCTTCGCTAATCGGCGTTGGCGCGCTGAAATGCCGGCCGGCTCGCCAGGCGCGCCGCGTACTGTTGCAGCACCGTAAAGCCCTCGAGCAGCTTCAAGACCTTCGACCAGTTGGCGATCGACCCGACCATCACGTCGGCCGCCGAGAACGCGTCGTCGACCAGGAAGCTGCGGCCCTCGAGCGCGCTCTCCAGCACGCGGGCGACGCTCGCCCACTGCGCGCGGCCCTCCTCGGCAGCCGCCGCCGAGCGCTTGGCCTCGGGCAACATGACCGTGTTCAGGAAGACCTTCAGCACCGGCGGTTCGGCGGTCGCCATCGAGTAGACCAGCCACTGATAGTAGAGACCGCGCGCCGCCGCGCCCGGTGGCGGCGCCAGGCGTTTCTCCGGAAACTTGTCGGCGAGATACGCGCAGATCGCCGCCGACTCGAACATCACCAGATCGCCGTCGACGAACGCCGGGACCACTCCGTGCGGATGGATCTTCAGGTACTCGGGCCGCTTGTGGTCCCCTTTGGCGAGGTCGAGGCGGACCAGCTCGTAGGGAGCGCCGATCTCCTCGAGCATCCACCGTGGACGCGCGGCGCGGCTTCGCGGGGCATAGTAGAGCTTCATCGGGTTCTCCTTCCCTCACTGCCGGCCCAGGATTCGGCTGCTCTCGACCTTCAGCCGGTGCAACATGCGCTCGGCCCAGGCGAATTCCAGCGCGAGGATGCCGAGCCCTAGCGGGATCACCACGAAGGCCGGACCGGGGAGCACGATCATGGCGACGCCCATCAGGAGCACGGTGGCGCCGATCACGGTGACGATCACGCGCTTCAGGTGGCGCAGCACCCAGAGCGTGAGACCCCGCGGCGGGGGCGGCGGCTCGGGCGCCAATCGACGGGCGCTACTCGAAGGCATTGAGCCCCGTCACGTCGCGGCCGATGGTCAGCCGGTGGATGTCCTCGGTGCCCTCGTAGGTGTTGACCGTCTCGAGGTTCAGCAGGTGGCGGATCACCGGATACTCGTCGGCGATGCCGTTGGCGCCGAGGATGTCGCGCGCCAGGCGGGCGATGGCCAGCGCCTGCGAGACGTTGTTCATCTTCGCCAGGCTGACCTGCTCGGGGCGCATCCTGCCCTCGTCCTTGAGCCGCCCCAGGCGTAGCGAGAGGAGCTGCGCCTTGGTGATCTCCGCGACCATGGTGACGAGCTTCTGCTGCACGAGCTGGTACCCGGCGATCGGGCGCGAGAACACCTTGCGGCTGCGCGCGTAGTCGAGCGCGCATTCGTAGCAGGCCATGGCCGCGCCGATCGCCCCCCAGCTGATCCCGTAGCGCGCCTGCGTGAGGCACATCAGGGGCGATTTCAGGCCGCCCGAGCCGGGCAGCACGTTCTCCTCGGGAACGAAGCAGTCCTCGAGGATGAGCTCCGAGGTGACCGAGGCGCGCAGCGAGAACTTGCCTTCCATCTCCGGAGCGCTGAACCCCGGCGTGTCGCGCTCGACGAGAAAGCCGCGGATCGATCTCGAATCGTCGCCCTCGGTCTTGGCCCAGACGATGGCCACGTCGGCGATCGTGCCGTTGGTGATCCAGCGCTTGGTGCCGTTCAGCCGCCAGCCCCCCGGCTCGCGCACGGCTCGGGTCTTCATGCCGCCGGGATTCGATCCGTAATCGGGCTCGGTGAGGCCGAAGCAGCCGATCGCCGAGGCCGAGGCCAGCTCGGGCAGCCACCGGCGCTTCTGCTCCGGCGAGCCGAACGCGTAGATCGGGTACATCACCAGCGCGGACTGCACGCTGACGAACGAGCGCAGCCCCGAGTCGCCGCGCTCGAGCTCGAGGTTGATGAGCCCGTAGGCGACGTTGTTCAGGCCGGCGCAGCCGTACTCCTCGGGGAGGTTGGCGCCGAGGAAGCCGAGCGACGCCACGCGGGGAATCGCCTCCTTCGGGAAATAGCCGCGGCGGAACGCGTCGCGGACCAGTGGCAGGTATTCCTCGTCGACGAACTTTCGCGCGGTGTCCCGCACCATGCGCTCGTCGGCCGAGAGCAGCGATTCGATGTCGTAGTAGTCGAGACCCATGGCTCCCCCCAGAGCAGTGCATCCGTTGCTACCCTGTCACGTTCGCTTTGAAAAGCGAGCGCTTGTCAACGGCCGATGCTTGCGCTAGCGAGGCCGGATTCCCCGCGATCGCCGCAGGAGAGGTGTCGATGGCCGAGGACAAGAGCTTCGAGGACCGCGTCCGCGAGGTCAAGTTCGACAACGCCCAGGGGCGCGAGCTGACGGGGGAGGACCTGGCGGCCCTGCAGCCCGGGCTGTCCCGGCTGATGCCGGAGATCGGCAATCGCTTCTGGAAGCTGTATCATGCGGCACAGGCGCGGAACTGGCCGCTCGCCAAGTTCCAGTTGAAGGAAGCGACGAAGCTGATGGAGCTCGGAGCGTTCACCCGACCGAAGTACGAAGAGCATCTCGGCAAGTTCATCGAAGAGCAGGTGAAGCCGCTGATGGCCGCGCTCGAGGCCGAGAACCTCGAGAGGTTCGACCGCGTGTTTCACGCCGCGGTCGAGCAGGCCAACGCCTATCACGAGACGTGGGAGAAACCGTTCCTGCGCTGGAAAGTGCCCGCGCAGCCGCCCCCGGATCTCGATCTCGCCCCGCGGCCCAAGGCGAAGTAGCTCGACCGGCCGCATCGAGATGTCCTGGCCGCAAGCAGAGCAAGCACGAGAGGCCCTTTCCCGGGAACGGGTGCTGTTCACGCCGGCGCGCGGCCGGCGCACGGGCGTGTGCCTGGCCTACCCCAATCGCTATTCCCTGGGGATGGGCAATCTCGGCTTCCAGACCGTCTACCGGATCCTGGCGACCGCCCCCGGCCACTACTGCGAGCGGGCGTTTCTTCCCGAGCGCGACGGCTCCCCTCCTCGGCGCCTGCTGACGCTCGAGAGCGGGCGTCCGGCGGGCGAGCTCGACGTGCTGGCGTTGTCGATCTCCTTCGAGACCGACTATCTGAACGTGCCGGCGATGCTCGAGGGCGCAGGGCTCCCGCTGTGGTCGAGCGAGCGCGACGAGCGCCATCCGCTGGTGATCGCCGGCGGGTCGGCGGTGTTCCTGAATCCCGAGCCGATCGCGGACTTCTGCGACCTCTTCCTGATCGGCGAGGCGGAGGAGATGCTGCCCGAGTTCCTCGCTTTCCTCGACGCCGCGCGCGAATCCGGCGCCTCGCGGCGGCAGATCCTCGAGGAGGCAGCGGCGATCGCCGGGGTCTACGCTCCGCGCCTCTACGAGCCCCGCTACGAGGGCCCGAGGCTCGTCGACGTCGGCGGCCCGCGCGCCGGATGCGGCGTGGAACGGCGGCTGGTGGCGGATCTCGACCGCTTTCCGACGACCACGCAGATCCTCGCCGAGGACGTCGCCTTCGGCGACATGTTCCTCATCGAGGCGAGCCGCGGCTGCCAGTGGGGCTGCCGCTTCTGCGCCGCGGGCTTCATGTACCGGCCGCTGCGCACCCGCTCGGTCGAGAGCCTGACCGCGGACGTCGAGCGCGGCCTCGCCGGCCGCTCGACGATCGGCCTGGTCGGCGCCGAGATGGCCAGCCTGCCCGGCATCGCCGCGCTCTGCGACGCGATCGCCGATCGCGGCGGTCGCGCCTCGCCCGCGTCGCTCAAGGCGGACTGCATCTCGCCGGCCCTGGCGGCCGCGCTCGGCCGCAACCGCAGCCGCACGGTGACGATCGCGCCCGAGGCGGGCAGCGAGCGCATGCGCCGGGTGATCAACAAGAACCTGCGCGAGGCGGAGATCCTGCGCGCGGCCGAGATGCTGGTCGGCGAAGGCGTGCGCGACCTGAAGCTCTACTTCATGGTCGGCCTGCCGAGCGAACGAGACGCCGACGTCGAGGCGATCGCGGACCTCACGCTGGCGATCCGCGAGCGCTTCCTCGGCAAGGGCAAGGAGCACGGGCGGATCGGCCGCCTCACGCTGTCGGTCAACAACTTCGTCCCGAAGCCGTGGACCCCGTTCCAGTGGGACCCGATGATCGAGGTCGGCGAGGCCAAGGGGAAGCTCGCGCGGCTGCGCGCGCGGCTCGGGCCGGTCCCGAACGTCGATCTCGAGGGCGAGTCGCCGCGCGAGGCCTATCTGCAGACGCTGCTGTCGCGGGGCGATCGGCGGATCGCCGGCTGGATCGTCGAGCTGCACCGCGGCGCGCAGCGCGGCGAGAGCTGGTGGCGCGCGCTCCGATCCGGCCGGCGCGGCAAGCGCGCCGCCGCCGGGCTGGTCGATCCCGACTGGTTCGTGCATCGATCGTACGATTACGCCGAGCGGCTGCCGTGGGACTTCATCGATCACCGCGTGCGCAAGCTCTATCTCCGGACGGAGCGCGAGAAAGCGCTGCGCGCCCGCGAGACCCCGCCCTGCGACGTGTCGACCTGCAAGAGCTGCGGGGCGTGCTGAGACGCCCGGCCCCCCCTCTCGACTCGACTTCGCCGCCGCGCTAGGCCTGCCAGCAGGGCACGACAAGGAGGTGCGATGATTCCCGAGCTGCGACTTCGCATCGAGGCGTTCCAGAAGGAGTTCCTGCCGAAGCTTCCCCGCGAGACGGTCGCCACGCTGGTACGAGGCATCGAGGACATGGTCCGCGCCGGCATCGGCGGCGACGGCGTGAAGGTCGGCGACCGGGCACCGGACTTCCGGCTGCCGAACGCCGGCGGGCGGCCCGCCGAGCTCTCCGCGCTGCTCGCGCGCGGCCCCGCCGTGGTGGCCTTCTACCGCGGCGGCTGGTGACCGTACTGCAACCTGCAGTTGCAGGCCTACCAGCAGTCGCTTCCCGAGATCCGGGCCGAAGGCGCTTCGCTGATCGCGATCTCGCCGCAGCGGCCGGACTCCTCGCTGTCGACGGCCGAGAAGAACCAGCTCGAGTTCGAGGTGCTGAGCGACGTCGGCAACGAAGTCGCGCGCCGCTACGGTCTCGTGTTCCGGGTAGGGGACGCCGTACGGGCGGCGATGACGGGCTTTGGCATCGACCTCGCGCGGTACAACGGCGACGAGTCGTGGGAGCTGCCCGTCCCCGGCACGTTCGTCGTCGCCCGCGACGGTCGGGTCCGCCTGGCGTACGTCGACGCGGACTACACCCGGCGCCTCGAGCCGGCGCAGATCGTCGAGTGCCTGCGCGGGCTCCGCTGAGCCGTTCGGAGCGACGAGTCGGAAGGGTGAATTCCCTCAGTCCTCGGCGATCGCCTGCGCCATCGCCGTGTCGGCGGTGTGGGTGAGCGCCAGGGCGATGCGGCGGATGCCGAGCCGGGCGGCGTAGGCGGCGGTCCGGCCGTGCAGTCGGATGGTCGGCCGGCCGCCGCGCTCGCGCACGACCTCGATGTCGGTCCAGCCGACCTCGCGGCTCCAGCCGCGGCCGAGCGCCTTCATCACGGCCTCCTTGGCGGCGAACCGCGCGGCGTAGCTCTCGTACCTGCCGCGCCGCCGCTCGCAGTAGGCCTGCTCGCCGGCCGTGAAGACGCGCTGCTTGAAGCGCTCGCCGGTGCCCGCGCGCTCGAGGGCGTCGCGGATGCGGTCGACCTCGGCCAGGTCGACGCCGATGCCGACGATCACGGGGCGGGCTCCGCCCGCTCTCGCCGCTCGCGCTTCGGCATGACGATCAGCGCGGCCACGCCCCAGATGCCGAACACGAACCCGATCGCCGTCCACAGATTCTTCGGGTAGCCGTTGTTGTGCGCGAACAACCGGCACATGATCGCATCGCAGAGGTTCACGGTGATCATCGTCGGCACCAGCGTGGCGAGCGTCAGGTCGGACTGCAGCAGCGCGAGCCCCGAGAGCGCGCCGAGGAAGCTCTTGAGATCGGGCATCGGCGCTCGTATACTCCCGCCCTCGTGGCCGCGAAAGACCCGGGAGCCGATGGCGCGTCGCGATGATCGCAACTTTCTTCATCGCCTTCGCGAGCTGGGCGGGGACCAACTGAACCGCGTGCTCGAGGAGCTGACGTCGAGCGCGCGCTTCCGGGAGTTCCTCGGCGCGGCGCTGCACCAGGCGATGGCGACCAAGGGACGGGTGGATCGCAACCTGCAGACGATCCTCGGCCTTCTCAACCTCCCTTCGAAGGCGGACTACAAGAGGCTCTCCACCAAGGTCGAGGCGCTGCAGGGCAGTCTGGTCAACTTGAACATCAAGCTCGACCGCATCCTCGCCCAGCAGGAGAAGGCGGCCGCGCCGCCGCGCCGCGCGAAGCCGAGGGCGACGGCGGCTCCCGGGGCGCCGCCGTCGTAAGCGAGCGTCGTGGAGACACTGGTCGTCATTCTCGGAGGCGGACGCGGCACGAGACTGGCGCCGCTCACGCGCTATCGCTCCAAGCCGGCCGTCCCGCTCGGCGGCAAGTACCGGCTGATCGACATCACGGTCTCGAACGCGATCAACTCGGGGCTGCGCCAGATCTTCGTGCTCACGCAGTTCCAGTCGGCCTCGCTGAACCGGCACGTCTCCAACACCTTCCGCTTCGATCCCTTCTCGCGCGGCTTCGTCGAGATCCTCGCCGCCGAGCAGACCGAGGAGAGCTCCGACTGGTATCAGGGGACGGCCGACGCCGTGCGCAAGCAGATGCCGCGCTTCCTCTCGCGCGAGTGGGACTACGTCCTGGTGCTGTCGGGCGACCACCTCTACAAGATGGACTACCGGCCGTTCCTCGAGACGCACGTCAACAACCGCGCGGAGATCACCGTCGGCGTCGTGCCGGTCACGCGCGAGGCCGCTTCCGCCTTCGGCATCCTGCGCATGGAGCGCGAGTGGATCGTCGAGTTCGTCGAGAAGCCGCACGAGCCCGCCGTTCTCGACCGTCTCGAGCTCGACGTCCCCACCGCGCGCCGCGCCGGCATCCGCGACATGAACCGCCGGTTCCTCGCCTCGATGGGCATCTACGTCTTCGACCGCGACGTCATGGAGGCGGTGCTGCGCGAGTCGCGGGCGGTGGATTTCGGCCGCGAGGTGATCCCGGAGGCGCTCGAGAAGCGGCGCGTGCGCGGTTACTCCTTCCAGGACTACTGGGAGGACATCGGCACGATCGGCTCCTTTTACCACGCGAACCTGGCGCTCACCCATCCCGAGCCGGCGTTCCACCTGTTCGATCCGAACTGGCCGATCTACTCCCACACCCGCTACCTGCCGCCCTCGCGCATCGACGACAGCGCGATCCGCGAATCGCTGGTCGCCGAGGGCTGCCGGATCGAGGGCGCGGAGATCGGCGGCTCGGTCATCGGCGTGCGCTCGCAGATCGGCCGCGGCTCGAAGGTCCGCGATGCGGTGATCCTCGGCGCGGACTTCTACGAGGACTGGGCGCCGGGGCGCGGCCCGCTCGGCATCGGTCGCAACTGCGTCATCGAGCGGGCGATCGTCGACAAGAACGCGCGCATCGGCGACGGCTGCGTGATCCGCAACGCCGAGGGCGTGGTCGAGGCCGAAGGCGCCGGCTACTCGATCCACGAGGGCGTGGTGATCGTTCCGAAGAACAGCGTGCTCGCGCCGGGCACGACGATCTGATCCGCGCCGCCCGCGGGCCGGTGAAGCGCCATTGACACCCCGGGATCCGCCCCCTATCCTCGCCTCGATTCCCGCAAAGGAGAGCTCTCCCGCCATGCCCAAGCAAGAGAAGGTTCGAGCCAACATCCGCATCCTTCCGGTCAAGGGCGTCTCGCAGACGATCAACTACCTGCTCGAGGATCGAGACGAGCTCGATTGGCTGGTGGCGGTGGGCAAGAACAAGAACGGCGAGATCTTCTTCTACGACACCGGCGGGGACATCCTCGAGGATCTCGGCACCCTCGAGTACCTGAAGCAGCGCATCATCCGCGCGCACTTCGGCGACGATCCGGACTAGACGCGAACGGTCGAGCGCGCGTCCCGCCGCTCTACAGCACGTCCTCGAAGGCCTGCGGCACGCGGGCGTAGATCTCGTCGCCGCGCACCTCGAGCGGCACGGCGATCAGCCGCTTGCCGAACGGCGGACCGGCCACGCACTCGCCGGAGGTCGGTTCGAACAGCGCTCCGTGCGTCGCGCACAGCACGTAGCGGCCGTCCTCGTCGAAGAAGCGGTTCTCCACCCAGTCGAGGCTCATGGCGATGTGGCGACACTTGTTGACGTAGGCGTAGTGCCCGCCGCCCCAGTGCACCACGAAGCACTCCACCTCCCGGCCCCCGACGCTCAGCACGAACTTCTTCGATTTCCCGGCCGGGACCTCGCCGATTCTCGCCACGAAGCGGGGGCGGGAGTCGGTGTCTCGCTCGTCCACGGCGGGGATGCCCGAGCCCGTCTTCCTACGCGCCGCCCACGCCGCAGCGCAGCGCGCCGATCGACTCGATGCGCACCTCGACCACGTCTCCGGGGTGCAGCGGTCCGACGCCCGCCGGGGTGCCGGTCGACACCACGTCGCCCGGCAGCAGCGTCATCACCTGCGAGATGAAGCTCACCAGGAACGCCGGCGAGAAGATCAGCTCGCTGGTGCGCGAGGCTTGCCGGCGCTCGCCGTTGACGTAGGTCTCGATCTCCAGGTCGGCGGGGTCGGCGGCGGTGTCGATCCACGGCCCGAGCGGCGCGAACGTGTCGAAGCCCTTGGCGCGCGTGTACTGGCCCTCGCGGCGCTGGATGTCGCGCGCGGTCACGTCGATCATGCACGTGTAGCCGAGGATGAAGTCGAGCGCGTCGCCGGGGGTGATGCGGCGGCACATCCGCCCGATGACGATCGCCAGCTCGCCTTCGAACTCGACCTGCTTCGACTGCGGCGGGCCGAGGATCTGCTCGCCGGGTCCGATCACCGCCGTGCCCGGCTTGATGAACAGCAACGGCTCTTCGGGCGGCGCCTTCTTCATCTCCGCCGCGTGGTCGCGGTAGTTGAGGCCGACGGCGACGATCTTGGTCGGCTCGCAGGGCGCGAGCAGGTGCGCGGCGGAGAGCGCCACCAGGTGCCCGTTCTCCCGCCAGCCGTGGAACGGGTCGCCGACGCCTTCGCGCAGCCGATCGTCCTCGAGGACGCCGTAGAACGTGCGCCCGCCTTCGCGGTAGCGGACCCAGCGCATGGGCGCGATCCTATCCCGGATCGGCGCCGAAGTCAGGACGGAGGGGACGTCTCTCGTCTCTTCAGCGGCTCATCGCGCCAGCCGGTCGAGGGCCGCCAGCAGCTCGGCGCCGCTCGCGCACTCCAGCACCGCGTCGCAGTGGGGGCGATAGCTCTCGATCGCGCTGTCGCCCGTGCCCCAGCGGGCCCGCGGCTCGGGCACCAGCCACCACAGCGCGCGCACGCGGGCGCGCAAGCGGCCGAGCACGTCGGCGCGCGCGGGGCGGCGGTTGTTGCGAGCATCGCCGAGCACGACGAGCACCGTATTGCGAGTGAGCGCGCTCGCCCAGACCTCCTCCACCTCCACGAGCACGCGCCCGAGATCGGAGAAGGCGTGCACGTCGATCGGTCCGTGCGGTACGAGCCGACCGTTCTCGACGCTCGCCTCGACCGGAGCGTCGACGTAGAGCAGGAGGCGCATGCGGCGAAAATATTCGCGGCACGGCGCGAGCAGCGCGGCGAACAGCTCGGCCGCATGGCGCACCGAGCCCGAGGCGTCGCACAGCGCCACCAGGTCGGGGCGCGCGGGGCGCCGCCGGCGCAGCGCCAGGTGGAAGGCGGCGCCGCCGTGGGCGATCGAGCGGCGCAGCGTGCGGCGGAAGTCGAGCCGCCCGCGCCGGCTGCGGCGCAGGCGGCGAGTCAGACGCGCGCGGAAGCGCCGCGCCAGCTCGGCGGCGAGCGCGACCATCTCCTCGGCCTCGGCGGCGTCGAGATCGCGGAAGACCTTGCGCAGCAGCTCGCGGCGGCGCCGGCGCCGAAGCACCTCGGCGGCACCGCGCGCGCTCTGGACCGAGCGACGCTCGCCGTCGCGCTCGAACGACGGCGCGCGGCGCCGCTCGCGGTCGGCGAATCGCGAGCCCGCCTCGGCGATCCCTTCCCCCGGACGGCCCCGACCCGACCCCGCCTCGATTCCGGCCCGGCGGGCGGCCCGCTTCGGCCGCCGGCGCTCCCCGGGCGCGAAGAAGCGCTCGAAGACCTCGTCGAAGGCGTCGCGATCCGCCTCGTCCTTGACCACGGCGGCGGCCAGCGCTTCGCGCAGCGGCTCGCGCTCGACGCCGACGGTCGTCGCCGCGCGCAGCGCGTCGATGGCCTCGGCGAGCGAGATCGGCACGCCGGCGGCGCGCACCTCCTGGAGGAAGTCGGTCAGGGCCTCGCGCATGCGCCCGGTGAGGCGCTCAACGCCCGTCGGCGAGCAGCGACGGCACCTTGGATTCGGCCTTGCGCACGTCTTCCTCGTGCTTCAGGAGCAGGCTCAGCGTCTGGCGCACCGCCGCCGCGTCGAGACCGTGCACGCCGAGCGCGAGCAGCGCCCGGCACCAGTCGAGCGTCTCGGCGATCGACGGCGACTTCTTGAGGTCGAGCTTGCGCAGGCGGCCGACGAAGCGCGCGACCTGCTGGCGCAGCCGCTCGTCCGCCTCGGGGACCTTGAGCGCGAGGATCTCCGCCTCCTTCTCGACGCCGGGGAAGTCCACGTAGAGGTGAAGGCAACGGCGCTTCAGCGCCTCGGACAGCTCGCGCGCGCAGTTCGAGGTGAGGAGCACCACGGGGCGGTGGCGCGCGGGGATCGTCCCCAGCTCGGGCACCGACACCTGGAAGTCGGAGAGCACCTCGAGCAGAAACGCCTCGAACTCCTCGTCGGACTTGTCGACCTCGTCGATCAGCAGCACCACCCGCCGCGGCGCGGTGATGGCGTGCAAGAGCGGCCGCTCGAGCAGGTACTCGCGGGAGAAGATGTCGCGCGACAGCGCTTCCCACGAGGCGCCCGCGCGGTCGGCCTGCAGCCGCAGCAGCTGCTTCTGGTAGTTCCACTCGTAGAGCGCCCGCGTCTCGTCGAGCCCCTCGTAGCATTGCAGGCGAACGAGCTCGGTATCGAGCATCGCGGCGAGCACCTTGGCGAGCTCGGTCTTGCCGGCGCCGGCGGGACCCTCGACGAGCAGCGGCTTCTCGAGCACGAGCGCCACGAAGACCGCGGTCTCGACGCGCGGCACGGTCACGTAACGCGCGCGGCGCAGGCCTTCGCGCACCTCCTCCTGCGTGATCTCCACCGCGGGCATCATCACGAATTCGCGATGTGCTGTCCAACGGCCCGCCGCCGCCCGCGAGCCCGCCGACTCGGCCCTCAGGCGAGCCGGATGCGCGGCACCAGCCAGCGATCCAGCCAGCCCGCCTCGCTCTCCTTCCTCTCCTCGACCCGCCGCGCGTACGAATCGACCTCGCCGTAGAGCCGCTCGACGTCGACCCCATAGAAGCTCGGCCGATAGTCCTCGAGCGTGGTCAGCGCCCGCACGAGCAGGTTTCGCGGTCCGCGGCCGCCGCCCCGCTCGAACCGCAGGTGCAGCGCCGCGGCGATCTGGATGAGCGCGCCGAGGAACCGCTTGTCGCGCTCGTCGGCCACGCGCCAGATCCCCTCCCAGACCTCGTGCGACTCGAAGTAGGCGCGGCGGTTGAACAGCACCACCGCGCGATGGAACTCGTCGTTCACCGCCGCAGCGAGTCCTCCACCCACGGCGGCGTCGCCTCGATGCGCTCGGCGAGGAAGGGATGGCGCGCGCCGAGCGCCCGCTTCATCTCCCAGGCCACCTGCCGGTACGAGAAGTGCCCCTTCACGCCGGAGCGCAGTCGCGACACGTATTCGACCTCGGCGTAGTCCATCTTGAAGAGGCAGCGGACGCGATGGCCGAACGGCACGAGGTACGCCGCCGTCGCGGGGGCGAGGCCGCGGGCGGCCGCCGCGGCGACGTCCATCGCGTTGCGATAGGCCGCCTCGGCGCCCGCCTCGGCGAGCAGCGGCGGCGTGTCGTAGCCGTGCGCGAACGTGAACGGCTGCCGCACCTGCTGGCAGCGGCGATGGCGGTGCAGGTCGCGCCAGCCGCCGACGTCCATCAGCACGTCGAAGATCAGCCGATAGCCCGACTGGAACTCGGGCAGCAGCTCCTCGCGCTCCCGCCCGCCGAGCGCCGCCTCGAGGACGCCGCGGCGCTTCGCCTCGCTCCACTCGGAGACCGCGCCGGCGATCTGCCGGTAGGGATGGTGGCTCACGCGGTAGAGCAGCGTGGCGACGGTCTCGACCTCGAGCGGCTGCTCGGGAACGAGATCGACGAGCGGCGCAGGCTCGGGCGTGCCGAGCCGCAGCTCCTCGGCGCCGATCTGCTCGAGCACGCGGTAGGCGCGGCGCCAGTACTCGTTCGCGCGGGCGTGGCGGGCGAGCGTCGCGGCCAGCGGCTCGCGCGGCGCGGGAGCCGCCGAGGCGCCGAGCCGGTTCCACAGGTCGAGCGGCGGAGCCGCGGCCGCCGCCTTCAGGCGCTCGCCGAGGTCCTGCACCTCGGGGTAGGGCGCGGCGAGCAGGTGGCCGATCTGCTTCTCGAGCGTGCGGATGCTCACCACCTGGCCGACGTTGGTCGGCACGGCGAGCGGCAGCACGTAGCGCACGACGTCGAAGGCGCGGGCCGCGACGTTGCGCGCGTAGAGGCCTTCCTTCATGTCCGCGGGCCGGGGATGCTTCTCGCGCAGCCGCCGCTCGACCGGCGGGAACAGCTCGCGGTACGCCGCGAACAGCGCATTGGCCCCGGCGCGGTAGCGCGCCGCCTCCTCGGCCGAGAGCTCCGGCGGCAGGTGATAGCCGAGCCGGGCGAAGTCTTGATAGCGGCTCGACTTCGCCTGGCCGTCCCACAGCCTCTCGTCCTCGACGTGGATGGCGGCGAGCTCGGAGATGTCCTCGAAGCACACCACCGCGTGGCCGAGGTCGGCGATCGAGGCGTGGCCGTAGTCGAAGTAGAACTGCTCCCAGAACTTCTCCGCCGAATGATCGAACACCCAGCGCAGGCTCGATTCGATCGAGTCGGGCGAGCGGCTGTAGCGGGCGAGCGCGTAGGCCGCCTTCTCGGGCGGCATGGGGGCGAGGGCGATGACCCGGGGCGGCATCAGGCGGCTCAGTCCTCGAGGCTGTGAAACACCAAGCCCGTCGCGATCTTCGGATAGAAGTACGTCGATTTCTCCGGCATGGTCTCGCCGGCTTCGGCGACCGCGCGAACCTCGTCGACGCGCGTGGCGTTCAGCAGGAAGGCCGCGGCGAACTCGCCCCGCTCGACCCGCTCCACGGCCTCGTCGTCGTCCTTGGTGTAGACCAGCCCGCCCGCCTCGGCCTCGCGGTGAGCGTCGAGCCCGAGGATGCTGGCGGCGCCCTCGAGCACCAGGCCGTGCAGCAGGGTCACGTCGAGGCGGCGAAGCGCCGTCGAGCCGGCGAGCCGGGCGTCGTTGTCGCCGTCGCGAGCGACCAGCACGAACCACGAGTCCTCGCCACGCAGCGCGACGCCGAGCCGCCGCTCGCCGGCCCGCGGCCGCCTGCGCTCGAGGAACGCGCCGCGACCGGCCGAGCGCGCCACCGCCTCGACGCGGAACGATGCCCGCAGACGGTCGAGCAGCGACGGCGCCGCGATCGGCAACCGCCGCAGCAGCCGGTGCGTGGGCAGCACGACGAGGCCCGGCTCGTCCATGTTGACGAGAAAGGCGAGGACGTAGTCGAAGGGCTCCTCGCCCCCGCGCCGCCCGGTCTCCTGCCGCATGTCGTCGCGGTAGCGGAGAGCCGTCTCGTAGCGGTGATGGCCGTCGGCGATGTAGACCGTGCGCCGCTCGAGGCGTTCCTCGAGGACGCGCTGCAGCGCCGGATCGGCGAGACGCCACAGCCGGTGGCGAACGCTCGCCCCGTCGGTGAAGTCCGCCCAGGCGGGCCGCGCGACCACCTCGCGTGCGGCCTCGGCGAGCGCGAAGTCCGGCGCGGAGTAGAGGCCGAAGATGGAGCTCAGGTTGGCTCGGCAGGCGCGCTGCAACGCGAGGCGGTCGGCCTTCGCCGAGGCGAGCGTGCGCTCGTGCGGCAGGACCTTGCCGGAGGAGAACTCCTCGAGTCGAAGGCGCGTGAAGAATCCGTAGCGCTCGGGCTCCTCTCCGTTCTTCGAGCGATGGCGCTGCGCGTAGACGTAGAACGCGGGCTCGCGGTCGCGGGCGAGCACGCCGCGGGCGCGCCATTCGGCGAAGCTGCGGCTCGCCGCCCCGTACCGGTCGTCGTCGCGCGCCAGGTCGAGCCGGATCACGTTGTAGGGGCTGGCTTCGTACAAGCGCTCCTGTTCCTCGCGCCCGATCACGTCGTAGGGCGGAGCGACCAGCGACTCGATGGCTCCCGCCACGGCGGGATCGTAGAGCAGTCCGCGAAACGGGCGAACGACGGGCATCGGCTTCCGTCTATCTCATCTCGGCCGCAGGCGCACTCCCAGCACGGCCGCGATGCGCGCGGCGGAAATGCTGCCGGCGCGCACGATCACCGGGGCCTCACCGCAGCAGTCGATCACCGTCGATCCCGCCCCCCCCGGCGAGCGGCCGCCGTCGACGTAGAGGTCCACCGCCGCGCCGAAGTACGCGCGCGCCTGCGCCACGTCGCGGGGCGGCGGCGACCCGCCCGGGTTCGCGCTCGTCGAGGTGAGCGGCCGCCCCAGGTGCTCGACGAGCGCCTGGGCGAGCGCGTGGCTCGAGATCCGCGCCGCGATCGTCGCGCCGCCGCCCGTCAACACCGCCGACAGGCCGGCGCGTGCGGGAAACGCGATCGTCAGCGCTCCGGGCCAGAACGCGCTCATCAGCCGCTCCGCGGTCGCGGGAACCGCCGCGACGATCTCGTCGAGCATGGCCCGCGACGCCACCAGCACGGAGATCGGCTTGCCCCGGTCGCGCCCCTTGAGCGCCGCCAGACGTTCGAGCGCCGCCTCGTCGGTGGCATCGGCGCCGAGCCCGTAGAGCGTCTCGGTGGGGTACACCACCACCCCTCCCCGCCGCAGCACGTCCACCGCCGGCTCCAGGGAGGCGGGCGGCGGCCTTCTCGCGGCGCCGCTGTCCCTCAAGCGGGCGGGACTCCCGACCCCTTCTTCCGCAGCTTCCGGTCGGCGGCGACGGCCTTGCGCTCGAGCTGCCGCTTGAACCGGACGAGCCGGGCGGCCAGACGCGCGTCGCAGAGCGCGAGGATCTGCGCGGCGAGGATCGCCGCGTTCTCGGCGCCGGCGGCGCCGACGGCGACGGTCGCCACCGGGACGCCCTTCGGCATCTGCACGGTGGCGAGCAGCGCGTCGAGGCCCTGCAGGCTCGAGGAATCGAGCGGCACGCCGATCACCGGCAGCGGGGTGTGGGCGGCCACCGCTCCCGCGAGATGAGCGGCGCCGCCGGCGCCGCAGATGAACACGCGGATGCCGCGGGCCGCCGCCGAGGCGGCGTACGCGGCCGTGCGCCGCGGCGTGCGGTGCGCGGACAGCACGTGCACGTCGCAGCCGACGCCGAAGGCTTCGAGACGCCGCGCCGCCTGCGACATCACCTCCCAGTCGCTGTCGCTGCCCATCAGGATCGCCACCCGGCTCTTGGTCCTCACGAGAGCCTCCCCAGCGCCCGCGCGCCGATGTCCTTGCGGTACTGCATCCCTCGCCAGCGGACGGCGCCCGCCGCCCGATAGGCGTGGTCGACCGCCTCGCCCAGCGTCGCGCCGAGCGCCGTCACGCCGAGCACCCGCCCGCCGGCGGTCACCAGCCGCCCGTCCCGTCGGGTGGTGCCGGCGTGGAAGACGACGCCGTGGCGCCAGTCGCGCAGTTGCTCGAGGCCGCTGATCTCGTCGCCCTGGGCGACGTCGCCCGGATACCCCTCGGCGGCGAGCACGACGCACACCGACGGGCGCGGGTCCCAATGGAGGCGCTGTCCCGCCAGGCGCCGCTCGGCCGCCGCCAGCATGACCTCGACCAGATCGCTCTCGAGGCGGACGAGCAGCGCCTGACACTCGGGGTCGCCGAAGCGGGCATTGAACTCGAGCACCTTGGGCTCTCCCTCGCGGATCATCAGGCCGGCGTAGAGCACTCCCTGATAGCGAATGCCGCGGCTGCGCAGGCCGGCCACGACCGGCGCCATCACCCGGCGCATCACCCGGTCGTGCACCGCCGTCGTCACCACCGGCGCCGGCGAGTAGGCACCCATGCCGCCGGTGTTCGGTCCCCGGTCGCCGTCGAAGATCCGCTTGTGGTCCTGGGAGGAAGCCAGCGGCAGCACGGTCTCGCCGTCGGTGAGCGCGAGAAACGAGGCTTCCTCGCCCTCGAGGCATTCCTCGATCACCAGCGACGAGCCCGCCGAGCCGAAGCGGCGAGCGCGCAGGATCTCGTCGACCGCGGCCAGCGCCTCGGCCTCGGTCGCGCAGACGAACACCCCCTTGCCCGCCGCCAGCCCGTCGGCCTTGACGACGAGCGGCGCCCCGTTCGCGCGCACGAACCTCTCGGCCGCGTCGGCCTCGCGGAACACTCCGAACTTCGCGGTCGGCACGCGACATTCCTCGAGGAGCTGCTTGGCGAAGACCTTGCTGCCCTCGAGGCGCGCGCCGTCGCGCCGCGGCCCGAACGCGCGCCGCCCGCGCTTCTCGAGCTCGTCGACCAGGCCGAGCGTGAGCGCCCGTTCGGGGCCGACGACGGTCAGGTCGATCGCCTTCTCGAGGGCGAAGGCGCACAGGCCCACGACGTCGTCCGCCGCGATCGGCACGCAACGGGCGACGTCGGCGATGCCGCCGTTTCCCGGCGCGCAGTACAGCTCGCGCACGCGCGGGCTGCGATGGATCTTCCAGCACAGCGCGTGCTCGCGCCCGCCTCCTCCCACGACCAGAACCTTCATCGTGAGACCCGGATCAATGCCGGAAATGCCGCAGGCCGGTCAGCACCATCGCCATGCCGCGCCGGTCGGCGGCGTCGACCACCTCCGGATCGCGGATGCTGCCGCCGGGATGAGCGACCGCCGTGGCTCCGGCCTCGGCGCAGACCTCGAGCGCGTCGGGGAACGGGAAGAACGCGTCGGAGGCGACCACCGTCCCCCGCGTGGACAGCTTGTTGGTCTCGGCGCGCAGCACCGCGAGGCGCGCGGAGTCGACGCGGCTCATCTGCCCGGCGCCGACGCCGACCACCTGATCCTCGCGCGCGAGCACGATGGTGTTCGACTTGGCGTGCTTGCAGACCTTCCAGGCGAAGTCGAGCGCGCGCAGCTCGCCTTCGCTCGGAGGCCGCTTCGAGACCACCTTGCACGCCCGTACGTCCACCGCCCCGAGGTCGCGGTCCTGCACGAGCATGCCGCCGACGACCTTCTTCATGTCGAGCCCGTGCGGCCGGTAGTCGGCGAACGCCACCTCGAGCAGGCGCACGTTCTTCTTCGCCGCGAGGATCCGCTTGGCCTCGGCGCTGAACGACGGCGCGATGACGATCTCGAGGAAGATGTCCTTCATCTGCTCGGCGGTCTCGCCGTCGACCTCGCGGTTGGTGCCGACGATGCCGCCGAAGATCGACACCGGGTCGCAGGCCCGGCACTTGCGGAACGCATCGACGAGCGACTGCCGCGAGGTGGCGACGCCGCACGGGTTGGTGTGCTTGATCGCCACCGCCACCGTCTCGCGGAACTCCTTGACGAGCTCGAGCGCGGCGTTGGCGTCGACGATGTTGTTGAACGACAGCTCCTTGCCCTGGAGCTGGCGGGCCTTGGCGACCGACGGCTCGGGCCCGAGGTCGCCCGCCTCGCGGTAGAACGCCGCCTCCTGGTGGGGGTTCTCGCCGTAGCGGAGGTCCTGCGCCTTGACCAGCTCGACGTGCAGCGTCTCGCCGAAGCGAACGCGCTTGCCCTCGCGGTCGAGCCCGCCCAGATAGTCGGCGATCGCGCCGTCGTAGTGGGCGGTGGTGCGGAAGACCTTCTTGGCGAGCTCGCGGTTGGTGGCCGCCGAGACGGCCCCGCCGCTCGCGCGCATCTCGTCGAGCACGCGCGCGTAGTCCGCCGGGTCGACGATCACCGTGACGAAGGCGTGGTTCTTGGCCGCCGAGCGGATCATCGCCGGTCCGCCGATGTCGATGTTCTCGATCGCTTCGGTGAACGTCGCCTCGGGGCGCGCGATCGTGGCTTCGAAGGGGTAGAGGTTCACGACCACTAGGTCGATCGTGCCGAAGCCCTGCGCGGCGAGCTGCCTGCGGTGCTCGGCGCTGTCGCGGATGGCGAGCAAGCCGCCGTGGACCTTGGGGTGCAGCGTCTTCACCCGCCCATCGAGGATCTCCGGCTGGCCCGTGTAGTCCGAGACCTGCACGACCGCGAGCCCGGCCTCGCGCAGCAGCTTGGCGGTCCCGCCCGTGGAGAGCAGCTCGACGCCGAATCTCGCGAGGGCCCGGGCGAACTCCACGAGACCCGTCTTGTCGCTGACCGAGACCAGCGCGCGTTCGATCTTTGCCATCACCGACTCCTACGAGACGGACCCTCGGTTGTAAAGAAAGGCGATTCACGTTACGGCTTCGAAGTCGTGGTGGCCATCGTCAACGGAAGAGAGCGGCCGCTGGCGGCCGGGGTCACGATCGCCGACCTGCTCGCCGAGCTCGCGCTCGGGGGACGGCGCGTCGCCGTCGAGCTGAATCGCGACATCGTGCCGAAATCGGAGTACGCGTCCCGGCCGATCCGCGACGGCGACCGCATCGAGGTCGTCCAGTTCGTCGGCGGAGGCTGAGGCGCGATGCGCGTGCGGAACGATCCGTTCGTGCTGGCCGGCCGCGAGTACGGCTCGCGGCTGATCGTCGGCACGGGCAAGTACAAGGACTTCGAGGAGACCCGCCGGGCGATCGAGGCCTCGGGAGCGGAGATCGTCACGGTGGCGCTGCGCCGCGTGAACATCACCGACCGGAGCCAGGAGAACCTGCTCGACTACGTCGATCCCAAGCAGTACACGATCCTGCCCAACACCGCCGGCTGTTACACCGCCGAGGAGGCGGTCCGCACGGCGCGCCTGGCCCGCGAGGCGGGAGTCGGCACGCTCGTCAAGCTCGAGGTGATCGGCGATCCGAAGACGCTGTTCCCGGACGTGCCCGCGACGCTCGAGGCGGCGCGCGTGCTGGTGAAGGAGGGCTTCTCGGTGCTTCCCTACATCACCGACGACCCGATCGCCTGCAAGCGCCTGGAGGAGATCGGCTGCCCGGCGGTGATGCCGCTGGCGGCGCCGATCGGCTCGGGGCTCGGCATCCGCAATCCCTACAACCTGCAGATCATCCTCGAGCAGAGTCAGGTTCCGGTGATCGTCGACGCCGGCGTGGGCACGGCTTCGGACGCGGCCGTGGCGCTCGAGCTCGGCTGCGACGCCGTGCTGATGAACACCGCGATCGCCGGCGCCAAGGATCCGATCCTGATGGCGGAGGCGATGCGCCAGGCGGTCGAGGCCGGGCGCAAGGCATTCCTCGCCGGGCGGATTCCGAAGAAGCTCTACGCGACCGCCTCGAGTCCGACGGAACAGATGATTGAGTAGCGCGCTGCCTCCTCTGCTGGTCATCACCGACCGGCACGCGACGGGGGGCCGGCCGCTGGTCGAGGTCGTGCGCGCCGCGCTCGAGGGTGGCGCGCGGCTGATCCAGTTGCGCGAGAAGGATCTCGACGGCGGGCCCCTGCTCGCGCTCGCCGCGGAGCTGGTGCGCGAGGCTCGCCGCTTCGAGGCCCGCGTGCTGGTGAACGACCGCATCGACGTCGCGCTCGCGGCCGGCGCCGCCGGGGTGGTCCTGCCCGCCGACTCCTTCCCCACCGAGACCGCGCGAGGGCTGCTCGGCGCGTTCGCGCTGCTCGCGCGCTCGACGCACTCGACCGCCGAGGCCGAGAGCGCGGCGCGCGAAGGCTGCGACTTCGCGCTGTTCGGTCCGGTGTTCGCGACGCCGTCGAAGGCCGCCTACGGAGCCGCGCAGGGCATCGAGCGCCTGAGCGAGGCCTGCCGCGCGCCGCTGCCCGTCTACGCGGTCGGCGGCGTGACCGCCGAGAACGCGGCCGCGGTACGTCGCGCCGGCGCCGCCGGCGCGGCGGTCATTCGCGAGGTGATGGCGGCGAAGGACCCACGCCGGGCGACCGCGGCGCTGTTGGCCGCGCTCGGCGAGCGAGCGCTCGCATGAACGCCTGCCGGCTCCACTCTCCCGCCAGCGTCGACGAGAGCCCGCTTCGTTGGCAGGCCGTCGAACCGCCGCTGCCCGGCGACGACGAGGTGCGCGTCGCGGTCAGCGCCTGCGGCATCTGCCGCACCGACCTGCACGTGGTGGAGGGCGAGCTACCCCCCAGGCGTTCCCCGGTCATTCCCGGCCACCAGGTGGTGGGACGCATCGACCGGCTGGGCGCGGGCGCACGCCGCTTCGCGATCGGCCAGCGGGTCGGCATCGCCTGGCTGCATCGCACCTGCGGCCGCTGCGATTACTGCCGCACGGGGCGCGAGAACCTGTGCGACGACCCGACGTTCACGGGCTGGAGCGTCGACGGGGGCTACGCCGAATACGTCGTCGCCCCGGAAGCGTTCGTCTACCCGATCCCCGAGGGATTCGCCGACCTCGACGCCGCGCCGCTGCTCTGCGCGGGCATCATCGGCTTCCGCTGCCTGCGCCTGTCGGGGGTCGGCGGCGGAGCGCGTCTGGGGCTGTTCGGTTTCGGGGCGGCCGCCCACGTGGCGATCCAGGTGGCGCGCCACCGGGGGATGGAGGTCTACGCCGTGACCCGCGAGCCCCGCCACTGCGACCTGGCGCGCAGGCTCGGCGCCGCGTGGGCCGGACAGCGCGCCGAGCAGGCGCCGAAGCCGCTCGACGCCGCGATCCTGTTCGCGCCGGCGGGCGAGCTGGTCCCCGCCGCGCTCCGCATCCTCAAGAAGGGCGGCGTCGTCGTGCTCGGCGGCATCCACATGAGCCCGATCCCGCCGATGGACTACTCGCTTCTCTATCAGGAGCGCGTGATCCGCAGCGTCGCCAACAACACGCGCGCCGACGGCGAGGATTTCCTGCGCGTCGCCGCCGAGATCCCGATCCGCACCGAGATCCAGGTGTTCCCGCTCGAGGCGGCGAATCAGGCCCTCCAGGCGCTCAAGCACGATCGCGTGCAGGGCGCCGCGGTACTGCGCGTCCGGTGAGCGCCGACGGCGGCATCGGCGGCGAGCTCGGCGTACCCCCCGCGGAGCGTCCCGCGGTCGAGCGCCGCGGCCCGCCGAAGCCGCACCCGGCGATCTTCCGCTGCGGCCTGATCCTGATGGTCGCGAGCTTCGCTCTCTACCCGGCCTACGCCGTCATTCTCGTGTTGCCGGTCTCGGTGGCGACCCAGGCCAAGCTCGGCATCGCGGCCTGGGCGGTGAGCTGGGGTGCGTTCGCGCTGGGCAGCGTGCTCGCGCTACGGGGACGTTCTTCACTTTCGTCACCTTTCTCGCTTCGTTCTCGAGAAAGGTGACGAAAGTGAAGAACGTCCCCCTCTAGAGGCCGAGGATCTTCACCGACGCGCGGGTCTTGTGCTTGCGGTTGATGTTGAGCAAGAGCGCGGTCATCGCCTCGAACACCCGCGCGTTGCGCAGCTCCCCGGCATCGACCGGCCGCAGGTCGCGGATGCGGCGCACCAGCGTGCCGACCAGCTCCTTCGCGGTCTCGTCGTTGCCGCACAGCAGCACGTCGCCCTCCATGGGGCGATCGAGTTCGATCAGCTGATGCGCGCTCTGATGCTTGAACGCGCTCACCACCCTGGCGCCCGGCGCTTGGGCCTGGATGTTCTCGCCGGCGGATCCCTCGACGGGCGGCTCGATGCCGAAGAACTTGCCGTCCACCTTGAGCGGAACGATCGTGTCGATCACCACCTTACCGTCGAGCGCCGCGGCGCACTCGGCGAGGATCGGGTCGATCCCCTCGTAGGGAAAGGCGAGCACCACGACCTCGGCGGCGGCCGCCGCGACGGCGTTCGGCGCCCCGGACAGCGTCGCTCCCGGCAGCCTCGGCAGCAGGCCGCCGACCGCTTCCTGCGCCCGCCCGGCCGAGCGAGATCCGATGATGACCGCCTCGCCGATCTGCGCGAGCCGCGCCGCCAGCCCGAGCCCCTCGGGCCCGGTTCCTCCGAGAACCGCGATCCGCACGGCTCCTTCTTATCCTTTTCCCGGGGGATTGTCTCGGGATCGAAATTACGGGATGCATCCCGCCGCAGCGGGCAGGCCGGCGAGGATGGCTCTCTGGAGCGCCGTCCGGATTCGCGGTAGAGAGGCCAGCGATGAAGAAGGTCGTGCGGATCGCCAACTCGAGCGGCTACTGGGGCGACGATCCCGAGGCGCTCTATCGCCAGGTGACCGGCGGACCGGTCGACTACGTGACCGGCGACTACCTGGCCGAGATCACCATGGTGATCCTCGAGCGGCAGCGGCGGGCCAACCCGAGCCGCGGATACGCTTACGACTTCATCGGCCATTTGCGCCGTGCGCTGCCGGAGATCGCGCGGCGCGGCATCCGCATCGTCGTCAACGCGGGGGGCGTGAATCCCGAGGCGTGTCGCGAGGCGATCGCCGAGCTGTGCCGCGGCGCCGGCGTGTCGCTGCCGATGGCCGTGGTGGACGGCGGCGATCTGCTGCCGCGCATCCCGCAGCTTCGCGAGCACGGCGTGTCGCTGCGCCACCTCGACACCGGCGCGGACTTCTCCACGATCGCCGATCACCTGGTGAGCGCCCATGCCTACCTCGGTGCCCGGCCGATCGCCGCCGCGCTCGACCGCGGCGCACAGATCGTCCTCACCGCCCGCGTCACCGACGCCGCGGTCGCGCTCGGGCCGATGATCCACGAGTTCGGCTGGAGCGAGACCGACTGGGATCGGCTGGCGGCCGGCACTCTCGCCGGGCACATCCTCGAGTGCGGCGCGCAGGCGACCGGCGGCAACTACACCGACTTCCTCGAAGTGCCGTTGTGGAGCGAGAAGGGCTGGTTCGGCTACCCGATCGTGGAGATCGACGAGAGCGGCGAGTTCGTCGTCACCAAGCACGAGGGCACCGCGGGACTGGTCAACCGCAAGTCGGTCACCGAGCAGCTGCTCTACGAGATCGGCGACCCGAAGGCGTACCTCACGCCCGACGTCACCTGCGACTTCACCAGCATGAAGCTCGAGGAAGTGGGCCACGATCGCGTGCGCGTGAGCGGTACGCGCGGATTCCCCGCCCCGCCCTACCTGAAGGTCTCCGCGGTCTACACCAAGGGCTACCGGGCCACCGGCATGGTGCTGCTGTCCGGGCCGCGCACCCGGCAAAAGGCCGAGCACCTCGCGCAGCTCCTGTGGGGGCGCTTGAAGCACGAGTTCGAGGACTCGCGCGGCGACCTGATCGGCTTCGACGCGTGCTGGCTCGGCGCCGCCCCGGAGCACACGCCGAACGAGGGCATCCTGCGCTTCGCGGTGCGCGACGCCGACCGCGCCAAGGTGGAGGAGTTCTCGCGCGTTCTGCTCGGCTTCGGCCTGCAGGGTCCGCCCGGCCTCGGCATGATCGGCGGCCGGCCCGAGGTCCAGGAGGCGTTCGCGTTCTGGCCGACGCTCGTGCCGCGCGATCTGGTCGACGCGCGCGTGCAGGTCGACGGCACGAGGAACGCCGAGCCGTTCGAGGTGCCGATGCGGCTCGAGAGCGCCGAGGAGCCCACGGCGACGGCGCGCTCGCAGGAAGGGCCGACCGTGCCGATCCACGAGCGCACGCACAACACCCGGCACGCCCGGTTGATCGCCATCGCCTACGCGCGCTCCGGCGACAAGGGGGACTCGGCGAACATCGGCGTCGCCGCGCGCTCGGACGCCGCCTACGAGTTCCTGCGCAAGGCGCTGACCGCCGAGGTGGTCGCGGAATACTACAAGGGGCTCTGCGGAGGCGAGGTCGTGCGCTACGAGATGCCGAATCTGCGCGCCTTCAACTTCGTCCTGAAGGAAGCGCTGGGGGGCGGCGGGACGCTGTCCCTGCGGGTCGACCACCAGGGGAAGACCCTGGCCCAGGGCCTGCTGCGCATGGAGCTCGACGTGCCGGTCGAGGTGTTCGAGTCGGTGAAGCTCGAGCCGCTGAGGGAAGCGTGATGAGCGAAGCGAGCCGCGTGGTCCGCACCGAGCAGCGGGGCAGCGCGCGTTGGATCGTGCTCGACCGCCCGGAGATCCGCAACGCCCTGTCGGCCGCGCTGGTCGCGCAGGCGCGCGACGCGTTGCGCGAGGCGGTGGCCGACCCGACGGTTCGCGCGGTGGTCGTGACCGGCGCGGGGGCGGCGTTCTCCGCGGGCGCCGACTTGAACGAGATGAAGGCGTCGCGCCAGGCCACGTTCCAGGAAAACGTCGACAACGCGCTGCAGACGTCGAGCCTCTTCTACGACATCGCCGGCTCCCCGAAGCCGGTCGTCGCCCGCGTCAACGGCGCCGCCCGGGCCGGTGCGCTCGGCATCATATGCGCCTGCGACGTCACGGTCGCGGTGCGCGGCATCTCCTTCGCCTTCACCGAGGCGCGTCTCGGCATCGCCCCGGCGATGATCTCGCCGTTCGTGATTCGCCGAATCGGCGCGGCGCGGGCGCAGCGACTGTTCCTCACCGGCGAAACCTTCGGCGCCGAGGAGGCGGAGCGTTTCGGGCTCATCGATCATCTCGTCGAGGCGGAGAAGCTCGACGAGACCGTCGAGACGGTGTGCCGCGACCTCGAGGGCTGCGGCCCGCAGGCGCTGGCCGCCGTCAAGCAGATCGTCGCCCACGTGCTCGAGGACACCGCCGAGGGAAACCGCCGCTTCACCGCCGAGATGCTCGCTCGCATGCGCGCCGGCGACGAAGGGCAGGAAGGCATGGCGGCGTTCTTCGAGAAGCGCCCGCCGCGCTGGACGCGCCGGAGCTAGAGGGGACGCTCGGCGGCCCGTCAATCGACCCGGGTCCGCAGGCGCTTGCGCTCGGCGCGGATCCGCTTGGATTCGAGCCGCCGCTCGATCGAGCCGCGCGAGGCCCGGGTCCTTCGCCGCGGCTTCGGCGCCGCGGCGACCTCGGCGAGCATCCCCCGCAGCCTCTCCAGGCAGTCGCCGCGGTTGCGCCCGCGGTCGCGATGGCGATCGCAGGCGAGCACGACCTCGCCCGCGGCGGTCACCCGCGACCCGAACCGCCGCAGGAAGCGACTGCGGACGTCCTCGGGGAGGCTCGGGCTCGCGGCCGCGGCCCAGCGCAGCACCGCCTTGCTCGACACCTTGTTGACCCCCTGGCCGCCCGGCCCCGAGCTGCGCACGAAGCGAAAGGCGATTTCGCGAAGCGGGATCCGGATCGTGTCGCTCACCACCAGCAAGGCTCGCCTCCGCCGCTGACGGGAACCTCTAGCGCGCGCGGAGCCCGCGGTGAAGAGGCGGCCGGCCGGCGCGGCGGGCCTGGAGTCCTTCGCCCGCCTGAGGTAACCACGTCGGCCAACGATCATGGAAAAGCTCGAGTCGAGTCTGCGCACCGGTTCCGCCGAGTTCGCCGAGAACCGGAGAAAGATGAAGGAAGAGGTCGACAAGCTCCGCGGCCGCATCGCCCGGGCGCGCGAGGGCGGGCCGCCCGAGGCGCGCCGGCGCCATACCGAGCGCGGCAAGCTCCTGGTGCGGCAGCGCATCGAGCGGCTGATGGATCCGGGAACGCCGTTCCTCGAGCTGTCGCCGCTCGCCGCCTACGACCTGTACGACAACGACGCGCCGGCTTCGGGGCTCGTCACCGGCCTCTGCACGATCCACGGCCGCGAGGCGGTGATCATCGCCAACGACGCCACGGTCAAGGGCGGGACGATGTATCCGATGACCGTGAAGAAGCAGCTGCGCGCGCAGCGCATCTCCATGGACAACCGGCTGCCGACCGTCTACCTCGTCGACTCCGGCGGTGCGTTTCTGCCGCTCCAGGCGGAGATCTTCGCCGACGAGAACCAGGGCGGGCAGACGTTCTACAACGAGGCGGTGATGTCCTCGATGGGCATCCCGCAGGTCGCGGCGGTGATGGGCTCGTGCACGGCGGGCGGCGCCTACGTGCCGGCGATGTGCGACGAGAACGTCATCGTCAAGCAGCAGGGCACGATCTTCCTCGGCGGGCCGCCGCTGGTGAAGGCGGCAACCGGCGAGGTCGTCACCGCCGAGGAGCTCGGCGGCGGCGACGTGCACACGCGGATCTCCGGCGTGTCCGACCATCTGGCCGAGAACGACGAGCACGCGCTGGAGATCATCCGCTCGGTGTTCGCCAACTTGCCGATGCCGAAGAAGGCGAAGCTCGAGCGCACCACCCCCGAGCCGCCCGCCTACGACCCCGAGGAGATCTACGGCCTGGTGCCGTGGGACACGCGCAAGCCCTACGAGGTGCGCGAGCTGATCGCCCGCGTCGTCGACGGCAGCCGCTTCCACGAGTTCAAGCAGCGCTACGGCACGACGCTGGTGACCGGCTGGGCGCGCATCCACGGCTACACCGTCGGTGTCCTCGCCAACAACGGCGTGCTGTTCAGCGAGTGCGCGCTGAAGGCCGCGCACTTCATCGAGATCTGCTGCCAGCGGAAGACCCCGCTCGTCTTCCTGCAGAACATCACCGGCTACATGGTCGGGCGGAAGTACGAGCACCAGGGCATCACCAAGGACGGCGCCAAGATGGTGCACGCCGTCTCGACCGCCCAGGTCCCCAAGTTCACCGTGATCGTCGGCGCCTCGCACGGCGCCGGCAACTACGGCATGTGCGGCCGCGCGTACCGCCCGCGGCTCTTGTTCATGTGGCCGAACAGCCGGATCTCGGTGATGGGCGGCGAGCAGGCCGCGAACACGCTCGTGCAGGTGAAGCAGGAGCAGCTCGCCAAGCAGGGCAAGACGCTCTCCAAGGAGGAGGCCGACGCGATCCTGCTGCCGGTCCTGAAGAAGTACGACGAGGAGTCGAGCGCCTACTACTCGACGGCGCGCATCTGGGACGACGGCATTCTCGACCCGCTGGAGACCCGCGACACGCTCGGCCTGGCGATCGAGATGTCGCGCTGCGCGCCGATCCCCGACGCCAAGCACGGCGTGTTCCGGATGTGACGCAGGGCTCGCGCCGCGAGCCCTGCACCGACGAAACCGTTGCCCAGCGGCAACGCGCCCAGCAGCCGGCGCGGCCAGATCTCCGGTTCGCGAAGCCGCTGCGGGCCGTGAACCGCGCCGAGGCGCCGTCGACGGCGATCCCTTCCCAGCCTCCCGGGGCGTCAAAGAGCGACACGCCGGCACCGACGTGGATTGTCGCTTGAGAGCGGTCGCTCCGCGCTCGTAGCCTCCGCACATGATGAATCCACGCGCTCGTCTCACGCGACGAGCGCACGACGAAGGGAGAAGCACATGGAGGGTATTGTCGGTCTCATGATCATCGCGGGCTACCTCGCACTCGAAGCGACGTCGTTCACCGTTCACGCGCTGTCGTACGGCGCTCAGGGAGCGTTCTACGTCGCGGACCAGGCTCAGCGGGCGGTCGGCGCCGGGCCGTCGGTCACCACGTTCGAGGTGGAGCTCATCGCCCCCGCGGCTGCGCCCGCGGGCGAGCGGGAAATGTTCGCGTGCGCGCGGCCGTCGTCCGATATTCCTTCCGGCGAGCGGATCCACTGCCTGAATCGCTCCTACTTCACCAGCTTCGCGGGCTTCGCCGAACCGGATGGGAGCTCGAGCGCTTGGCGGTTCCAGGTTGCCGTCGACGATGCGCCCGCATCGGTGTGCCTCGATTTCTACGACCAGCCCGAGGTCGGGAGAGGATCGTGGTTCATCGCCGGATCCGATCCCCGGTACGGGAATTCCCTCGCCGCGCTACCCACCGTGACCAGCCGGCGGCCGCCGCTCGGCACCTTCTGTCTCTCCGGCGTCCCTTCCCCGGGTGCAGTGACCGTCGGCGGGCTCTCCTGCCCCGCCGGCAACCCATCCGCCTGCGAGTCGGCCGCCGTGGCCATGGTGCCGAAGTGACCCGGCGCAGCGGCTCACACGTCGTCGCTTGGGCCCGTGCGTCGCTCCGCGTGACCGCGCTCCACTGGCGGCTTGCCGCATCCAACGTTCCGAACGCGATCTCGCTCGCGCGGCTGGTGGCCGCTCCGGTCTTGCTCGCCGCCGCGCTGCGCGCCCAGCAGGACCTGTTCACCTGGCTGCTGCTCGCCTGCCTGCTGAGCGACATCGCCGACGGCCTGATCGCGCGGGGCTTCGCGCTTGCCTCCGAGCTCGGCGCCCGCTTCGATTCGGCCGCCGACATGGCCGTGTTCTACGTCGCGGTCTTCGGTGTCTTCGTCTTCCAAGGCGACTTCGTATTCACGCACTGGGTGCCGATCCTCGCCGTGATCGGCCTCTACGTCGTGGAGGTCGTCGCCGCGCTCGCGCGCTACGGCCGGATCTCCAGCTTCCACACCGTGCTGACACGGCTCTCGGCCTACGCGCAGGGAGGGTTCGTGCTGTCGCTCTTCCTCTGGGGGTATTCGCCGATGCTGTTCTGGACGGCGATCGGCCTGAGCGTGCTCGCCTACACGGAGGAGCTGGCGATCGTCTGGTTGCTTCCGCAGTGGAGGGCCGACGTGCGGGGACTCTATTGGCTGTGTCGATCGAGCGACGCGACGGTCGCCGCCTCCACCCAGCCCTGCGCGCTCGACCGGCGATGACCGGCTGGCTCGCCATCGTCAACCCGCGCTCGGGCGGGGCCCGCAACTGCTCGTCGTTCCGCCGGGTCCTGCGCCTGCTCGAGCGGGTCGTCGAAGAGATCGTCTTCACCGAGCAGCCCGGCCACGCCCGTGAGCTGGCATCGCGGGCAGGACGCTACCGTGGGCTCGCCGTCGTGGGAGGGGACGGCACCTTGCACGAGGTCCTCACCGGAACCGACGGCGGCAGCCAGCGGCTCGCTCTGGTGCCGACCGGGCGCGGAAACTCGCTGGCCAGGGACCTCGGCCTCACCAGCGCGCTGCGCGGCCTCGGCGCCATCGAGACCGACTTGACAACCCGCGTGGACCTCGTCGACGTGGTCCTCGAAGACGACAGCGGCCGACGATGCGCGTTGCGCTCGGCGAGCACGGTGGCGATCGGCTACCCGGTCGCGGTCACCGCTCGAGCGGACCGCAGCTTTCGCATGGCGGGCAGCTATTGCTACCTGGCCGCGGCGATCGTCGAATCGGTCCGCCAGCCGCGCTTCACGATCGACTGCGCGTACGACGGCGCACCGGCCGAAAGCCGGGGGTTGACCGGCCTCATCCTCAACAACACGCGGCACGTGGCGAACTTCGTCGGCTTTCCCGACGCGCGCTGCGACGATGGCCGCTTCGACGTGCTGGAGCTCGACGCCGGTTTCGTGCAGCAGAATCTGCACAACGTGTCGGCTCTGTGCGGCTCGCGGCACGCATCCTCCCCGCCACCCTTCCAGGCCCGCGCTCTCGAGGCTCGCTTGAACGAGCCGACGAGCGTGATGGTCGACGGCCAGATCTACGCGGGCGTCACGAGCCTTCGAGCCTGCCTGATCCCGGCGGCGCTCGAATGCTCGCGCGCGGAACACGGAGCCACGGCATGATCTCGACCTTGCTGCTCTTCACCGCCACCTCGTTCTCCGTCGGCGCGGCCGGCCTCCGCTGGGTCGACCGCCGATCGAGCCCGGAGAGGCGCCGCGAGCGGCGGGTGAAGCTCGCCGGCTACTTCGCCGTCGTCCACGCCGTGTTGTTCTGCGCCTGGCTCGGCCGCGCGGCGCTCGGCACGCTGTTCCTCGGGGTGGCGGCGGTCGGGGGAGCCGAGCTCGTCCGCGCTCACGGCTGCGGGGATCGCCGTGTGGCGATGCGCTCGCTCGCTGCGACGCTCGGCTGCTACGGCGCTCTCGCGGCCGGCCTCGTCGCCTTCGCCCTCACCTCGGCTCCGGCGTCGACGGTCTACGTCTACCTGATCGTGGCCGCCTTCGACGGCTTCAGCCAAGTCGCCGGAGAGTCGCTCGGGCGCCGCCGCCTGGCGCCGCGAGTCAGCCCGAACAAGACGATCGAGGGAGCGCTCGGCGGGCTCTTCGCCGCGGTCTCGACCGCCGTCGCGCTGCGTTCCCTGCCCCAGCTGGACTGGGCGGCGGCCACCTCGGTGGGCGCGCTGACCGCCGCCGCCGCGCTCGGCGGCGACCTCGCCGCCTCGTGGGTGAAGAGGCGCAACGGGATCAAGGACTTCGGCACACTGCTGCCCGGTCAAGGAGGCGCGCTCGACCGTTTCGACAGCCTTCTGCTCGCCGGCTCGGCCGCACAAATGCTCTCGAGGACGATTCTGCCATGAACGTATTCGTCACCGGCGTCACTGGCTTTCTCGGCAGCCACTTCCTGCATCGGCGGCTCGACCGCCCGGGGCTCGCCGCCGTCTTGGTGCGGGCCGACACGGACGAGGCGGCGCGCGCACGCTTACAGCGCTCGCTGGCCGTCGCCGCCGCCGCTCACCCGCCGAGCGTCGCCGCGACACGCACTCGCGTCGCGGTCGAGCGGGGCGACGTGTCGCGCGAGGATTGCGGTCTCGAGCCGCGGCGCATCGAAGCGCTGCGTCAGGCGGGCATCGACGAGTTCTGGCATTTCGCCGCCAGCCTGGCGTTCGAGGCCCATCGGCGGGACGAGATCGCCGCGCAGAACGTCGGCGGCGCCCGACATGCGCTCGAGCTCGCCGCGAAGCTCGGCGCACGGCGATTCGTCCACGTATCGACCGCCTACGTCGCCGGTCGGCGTACCGGGCTCGTGCCGGAAGCGCTGCACCCCGCCGACGGCTCGTTCAACAACGTCTACGAGGAGACCAAGTGCCTGGCCGAGCACGCGATCGCCCGCGCGGCGTCGACCCGCGGAATGGACTGCCGAATTCTGCGCCCGTCAATCGTCGTCGGCTCGTCGCGCACCGGCCGCGCCGGCGGCAGCGAGAGCGGGCTCTACGGCTTCATCCGCCTGCTCGAAGAGCTGCGCCGCGCCTTGCCGAGCGGCCGCCCGCCGATCCGGCTGCTGGGAGACCCGCGGACGCCGCTCGCCTTCGTCGCCGTCGACCGCGCGGTCGACGACATGCTCGCCCTGGCAGATCGCGGCTTTCCCGCCGGTCCCGTCCACCATCTGACCCCGCGACGCTCGATCGACGCCGCCACCGCTCTGGCGATCGTCTGCGCCGAGGTGGGCACCCCGGACGTCCGCATCGAGCCGGCGCGCCGAGGCGAGCGAACGCCGCTCGAGGCGCTGATCGACCAGCGCATGGAGTTCTACGGCGGATACCTGCGCGACCCCAAGGTCTTCGAGCGCTCTCCCGTCGCCGACCACGAAGTCGGCGAGGACGATCTGCGTCGCCTCACGCGGGAGTATCTGCGAGAGCTCGCGACCGCACCGGCTCGGCGAGACCCACGGTGCGCAGCAGCTTCGCGAACCGCGGTTCGGAGCGCAGGGGATCGAGCAGCGGCTCGACTTTGAGGCGCGTCAGGAAGCCCGAGCGCTCCTCGCACGCCTGCTCGGCGAGGTCGAGCGCCGCCTCCAGCTCGCCGAGCCCGATGTGGACGGCGCACGCATACGCCGCCGAGACCGGACGCTCCTTGGAGAGCGCCTTCAGGCTGCGTAGGAACTTCCGCGCTTCGCTGCGCCTTCCCGCCAGCGCATGAGCGTAGCCGAGCAGCGCGAGCGGCGTGAGGTCCGCCGGCGCCAGCTGCCGCGCGCGCTCGAGCGCCGCGATCGCCTCGTCGTACAACGATCTCTGCAGGCAAGCCATGCCGAGGCAGGTATGCGCGAGCGGAAAGCTCGCATCGAGCTCGAGCGTGCGCCGTAGCCGCTCGATCGCCGCTTCGTACTGACGCGCCTCGTAGAGCGCGAGCCCGATCTGCGTGCCGACCAGCACGGACAGCGGATCGAGCCGCTCGGCGGCTCGCAGCTCGCGCGAAGCCTCGTCACGGCGCGCGAGCAGCGAAAGGAACACGCCATACCACTGGTGGGCGATCACGCAGTTCGGCCCGAGCTCGACCGCGCGCCCGAATTCCCGCTCGGCGTTTTCCCAGTCCCAATCGTAGAGGTAGCTGACTTCCGCCAGCAGGGCGTGAGCCTCGGGCAGCGTCTCCTCGAGCTCGATCGCCTTCTGCGCGGCCTCCCTGGCCTTGGGGTAGACGCTCATCGGCGGCGCGGCCCCGTAGTAGGCGAGCAGGTTGTAGTAGTCGGCGAGGCCGGTGTGGGGCAGCGCGGATCTCGGGTCGAAAGCCGCCGCGCGCTCGAAGCTGGAAAACGCCCGGCCGAACGCCTCCGGCGTCCGCTTGTTCAGCCAGAACCGACCGTACAGGTAGGCCTCGTACGCCTCCGCGTTCGTCTCACGGCGACCGCGTGGAGCGACGTGCGGCGCGAGCGCGACGCGGATCTTCTGCGCGATCGTCGCCGCGACTTCGTGCTGCAGGGCGAGCAGATCGCCGAGATCGCGATCGTAGGTCTCGGCCCACAGCTCGCTCTGATCCTTCACCTGGATCAGGTGAGCCGTCACCCGCAGGCGGCGGTTCCCGCGCCGAGCACTGCCGCCGACCAGGTAGTCGACGCCGAGCTCGCGGCCGATCTCGTCGGCACGCTTCTTCGTCCCCTTGTACGCCATGGCGGACTGGCGGGCGATCACCCCGAGGCGCTCGGGATTCAGCCGGCCGAGCTCGACGATCATCTCCTCGGTGATGCCGTCGCTCAGGTACTCGTGCTCCGGCTCGCGGCTCCAGTTTTCGATCGGCAGCACGGCGATCATGGTGCGCCGTTGCCGCGGGGCCCGCTCGAGGTCGGAGCGCCGCGCCTTCCACCACGCGTCGAGCTCCGACCGATACGCGTACACCGAGCCGAGCCGCTGATGGAGATGGCGGTGCACGGGCAGGCCTTCGCTCTTTTCCCAACGCTGGACGGTGCGGACTTCCCGGCGAAGCTGAGCGGCGATCTCCTTCCAGGAGTCGAGGCGGTCCGCGTCCGCGGAACCGGGCGTGGCTGGGGCGCCGCCCGCCGCCGTCCTTCGGTCTGCGCCGCCCACGGGGGGGATCATCGCAAAAAGCATTCGTCGGGGTCAAAGCGCCCTGCCGGGCCTGCCGGGCGCCCGGCGTGACAGCCCCGCGCCTTCGGAGGTATGGAGCGCCCTGGCCGCCGGAAGGGGGTGGCCGCCGTTCGCCTTCGGTGCGACCGTGAAGAGAATTCGCTTCCGCAAGCTCAGCCGGCGTTACCTCGACCTCGAGTTCGCCACCGAGGGCGACGTCGTGGTGCGGATCGTCGAGCGCCCCGGACGTTGGATGGCGGCCGACGACGCCGCCAGGATGGTGGAAGAGCTGCGCTCGGTGGTCTCGCGGGTGCTCGACGGCCGGAGCCTCGACTACGGCGTCTTCACCGGCGAGAAGCAGAGGCTCGATCGAGCGGTCGTCACCCTGCTCTCCGAGCGCGGGACCGGCAAGCCGATCGCCTTCAACGCGCTGTCGCTCCTCGGCGTGCCGCTGCGCGGGCGCAGCCTGGACGTGATCCATCTCGGGCTGGCGATGGTCGATCCGGCGCACCGCGGCCGCAGGCTCTCGTCGGTGCTCTACGGGGTCACCTGCGCGCTGCTGTTCTTCCGCAACCAGCTCCGGCCGATCTGGGTCACCAACGTCTCGCAGGTGCCGGCGGTCGTCGGCATGGTGACCGAGACGTTCGGCAACGTCTTCCCCTCTCCCGACCCGCGCAAGCGCCGCTCCTACGATCACCTGATGATCGCCCGCGAGATCATGAGGTCGCATCGCGCGGTCTTCGGCGTGAGCGAAGAAGCCGGGTTCGACGAGCGGCGGTTCGTCATCACCAACGCCTACACCGGGGGCTCGGAAAGCTTGAAGAAGTCGGTCGCCGAAGCGCAAGCGCACCGCATCGACGCCTACAACCAGATGTGCGCGCGAGAGCTCGACTACGACGTCGGCGACGACTTCCTGCAGGTCGGCCAGATCGACTTGCAGACCGCCCGCAACTTCCTGCTGCGCGACGTCCCGCGCGCGTGGCTGCGGTCGCTCGTCTATCCGCTGATGTTCCTGCTGGTCGGCAATTCGCTTCTCCCCGTGCTGCACTGGCTGAGCCCGGGGCGTCCCATGGGGGATCTCAGACCACGAGCGTGACGGCCGCGGGCCCGGCTGCGCGTCCGTCTCACAAGGAGACCGTGATGCTCTCGAACCTCTCGGGCCGCGACGTCGCCGACATCTTCGTCACGTGGGCCGCGGCGTTCGGCGTGCTCGCCTACGCGACGTACCTCGGCCGCGGCCGCGCGCGCAGCACGATCGAGAGCCGAACCCTCTTTCTCCTCTACTGCGTGGGCGCGCTGTTCTTCGTTCGCGGGTTCTATTGGCTGAACGACGAGAACTCGCTGCTCGGGGTGCTGACCTTCGTGCCGGTGACGCTCTTTCCGCTCGCCTCGACCCTGTTCGTCGAAGCGCTGCTGCGCCGGCACACGCACCTCCTGCTCAAGCTCTACGTCGCCGCCGGAACGATCGTCTTTCTCTACGCCGACCTCTTCGAGGGACTGGCGTCGAAGACGGAGCTGCTCGGCGGGCTGCTGTTCTTCCTGGTATCGACGCTCGCCGCGCTCACCGTTCAAGTGATGACCCGCGACCGCCGCCAGCTGTCCGCCGCGGAAAACCGCTTCATCGACGTGATCGCGCTGGCGGCGGTCGCACTGGTTCCTCTGGCGGTGACGGACTACCGAAAAGTCTTCACCTGGATCCGCGCGCCGCGAATGGGCGGGATCGCCGGCCTGCTGTTCGTCTGGGCGCTGATGCGGCCGGCCGGCGACGCGCGGCCGGTATGGGCCCTCGGGCTCGAGGGTCTCGGCGTGGTGGCGCGCAGCGCGATCGTCGCGATCGTGCTGATCGTGGCGCTCGGCGCGGCGGGCGCCGCGTCCTTCGCCGACGCGCTGGCCATCGCCTTGGCCGCGACCCTGGCGACGATCGTGCTCGAGCGGCTCAAGGCTCTGCAGCTCGAAGATCGCGAGGCGTCGTTCCTGAACTGGCTGCTGCGAGCCGACACCCGCTCGTTCGAGGGGCTGATCGGGTCCCTGCGCGACCTTCCGCTCACCGAGGAGCACATCGCGCTGAGGGGAGCCGACCTGGAGGGCTACGACGCCGCGGCGATCTCCCGGCTGTTCGCCGGGGACGACGCGCTGCTCAGCCGCTCGTCCCTGCGACACGAGACCACCGCGCGCGGTGAAGCGGCCCTGGAGGCCATGGAGGAGCTGGTCGACATCCTCGAGAAGTATGAAATGACGCACGTCGCGCTGGTGTGTCACCAGCCGCCGACGCTTCTGCTGCTCAATCTTCCGCTGGTCGCCGGGCAGCTCTACGAGACCCAGGTGCGGCTGATCGAGAAGCAGTTTCGACTGCTGGAGCGAGACGCGCCGGCGGTTGCGTGAGGCGGAGCGGGGCTGGAACTCCGCCGTGGGTTCAGGATGGGGGGCTGCTCGGCTCGGTGCCGACCGGCGCCACCGGCGCGACGGCCGGCAGCGTGGCGGCAGGCAGCGCGACCGGCGGCGCCGTCTCGCCCGACGCCACCGCCGTGCCGAAAGTGCCCGGCGGGAATGGCCCAAACACGGCGGCCACCAGCGACTCCATCCCGGCGGCATCGAGGTCCACGGACTGGGACAGAACCACGTTGGCCCACAGGACGTCGCCGTTCGAGCCGTCGACGAGCGCGAGGGCCAAGACCGCCCCCTTGCTCGGGTAGACTGGCACCGCGGTGCCGAGGGTGAGAACGCCGATCATGACGCTCTTCGCCATGTCCTTGGCGACCTCCCCGCCCGACTTGTAGAAGCCCTCGACATGGACGAGTGCCACGACGTCGGCGCCGAGCGGGTCTGCCACGCGGCTCGCCTGGGAGCCGAGCGAGCGCCGCACTCGCGCTGCGGCGTCGGCGCGCATCTGAAGCGAACGGTAGAGATCGCCCATGGCGTCGGCGAACAACCCCTGGAGCTGCGTGGCCTGGAAGCGGACGTCCGCTCCCGGAGCGACGCCGGCCGAATCGAGGTCGAGCGTGGTGAGGCCGCGCTCGCGAAGCCGGCTCGCGATGAGCCCCGGCAAAACGCGCTTCGCGCTCTCCTCTTCGGCGGCGAGGCGCGGATTGTCGCCCTCGAACGTGATCAGCTTGAAGCTCACGTCGGGAGGGAGAACCACGGCGCGGGCGATGCGGGAGCGCCGAGCTTCCAGCTCCGGATGCGCGCGCGTCGTCGTCACGCAGGCCGAGAGCGCCGCCGACGCGAGAGCGGCGACGGCGAGGACGAGATGCGGGGTTGGCGATGACTTCATGAGCTGACCTCCTGAAGAACGCGTTCGATCGCGCGGCGGTCGGCGGCGACGCCGGCGTCGCGCAGGTAGAGCGAGAGCTCGGCGCGGGCCGTGGCGCGGTCGCCACGGTCGCGGGCGAGCAAGCCGAGGCCCCGGTGCGCGGGGCCGAAGGAGGGGTCGAGTCCGAGGGCGCGGCGGAACGCCGCCTCGGCCGCGGCCCGTTCGCCGTCGACTCGCGCCCGCAGCGACGCGACGTCTTTTCCCGGCCGCACACCCCGACCGAGCGCCGCTTCACGCGCCGCACCCTCGGGGTCGGCGGCCATCGAGCGATGCGCCTCTCCCGCCTGGCAGAGCAGCGCGGGATCGGCGCCGCGGCGAGCGAGCGCCGCTTCGGCGTCGCCGAGCGCCCGCGCGTAAAGCTGGCGCTGCAGCGCGAGATCGATCGTTCGCAGCGAGACTCCACGCGAGGCGAAGAGGTACCGGTCGCGGCCGTCTTCGCCGGCCGCGCCGCCGCCGAGCGGTGACAGGGCCGCCCGCGCCGCCGTCTCGCGCTCGGCGGCGGCGGGATGATCGCTGAACAAGAACGCGCTCGTCCCACCCGGCCGCCCAGGGTCGTCGAGCAGCGCAAAGGTCCGCACGGCCTCTTCGCCGCGGTATCCGGCGCCGACGAGCATGCGAATCGCCTCACGGTCGGCCTCCGCCTCGGCTTCCTGACCGTGCCCGTTCACCGACGCCGCGTAGGTGAGGCCGATCATTGGGCCGGCAAGCGCCCCGACGAAGATGTCCGCGATCTTCGCCTTGGTGGTGACGCTCCTCACGTACCGCAGGCGCGCCAGGCTGTGGCCGCGGGCGACGTGCACGGCCTCGTGCGCGAGGACGTAGGCGAGCTGCGCCTCGCTCTCGATCCGCGCGAGTAGGCCGGCATGGACGTACACGGCGCCGTTCGGCATCGCGAAGGCGTTGACGAACGGGTCGCGCAGCACCGCGAAGTGATAGCTCGGGCCGCCGAGCCCTCCCGCCGAGACCACGCGACGGCCGATCGAGTCGACGTAGGCCTGCAGCGCCGGCTCGTCGTCGACGAGACCCTTCTCCCGCAGCTCGCGCTCGGCCTGCTCGGATTCAACCAGCAACTCCGCGACGTCCGGATCGACACCCGCTGGAGCGGGCGTCGGCGGCGCCGCGGGCCGGGCAGCGCAGCCAAGTAGCGTGGCGACGAGCGCCATCGACCACAGCAGCGGGGGCATGCGGCGTGCCGCCGAGGGCCGGGGTCGTGACGGATCCGCGGGCGCTTCGCGCCGAGCGGCCGCGCTGCAGCGCGCCCTGCCGTCCAGCGCCAGCTCGGCGAAGCGGCGCCACTCGCGGTCACCGACGCGCACCCATTCCTCCCACCAGCCGTCACCGCACGACCGCGCCACTGCAGCGTGGCCGGTGGACGAGCGCTCGAAATGCGCGTTGTAAGGCTTCGCGATCATCATCGACGTTCCCTCGCGGCGGCGCCGGTCAGCTTCCGCAGCCGCTCACGTGCGTCTCGACGTGGCCGAGCGGATGTGCCCCTCGGGAGCATAGAAGCGCGCGTTGCTCAGGAAGCCAGCCCGATGATCTCTTCCCCTTCATGGCTCTCCTCCCTGAGGCTTTCGCCTCTCGCCTTCGTTGGGCGAAACTCTGGAGCTAGAGCCGCGGCGGGAAAAGCGACAAGGCGCGGCAGAACGCGGATGTCGCCGTTTGTCGCCTCGACCGCGGCGGGGCGGGAGCCGGGCCGTCGGGATCAGCCGACGGAAGGTCCGGCCGGCGTGCCGCCCGCCGGGCACCGCCTGCGCCCGGGGGTGCCGGCTACGAGGACTCGAAGGTACCCGGCGTGGGCCGACGCCGCACGGCGGGCTCCGCAAGCGAGCCGCGGGCACCGCGCCGGGCGGGACGCTACCTCGAAGCGACCCGCTCCTGGTAGACGAGGATCTCGATGCGGCGGTTGCGCAGCCGGCCGTTTCGCGTCTTGTTGTCGGCGAGCGGCTTGGTCGCGCCGTAGGAGACGACGTGGACGCCGAGCGGCTCCATGCCCTTCTCGCCGACCAGGTAGGCGGCGACCCGCGACGCGCGCCGCTGGCCGAGCTCGTAGTTGAAGTCCTCCGGCCCCGTCGAGTCGGTGTGGCCGGCGACCACGAACACGCGCGCGGCCGCCGCCCCCGCGGCGCCGCCCGCGCTCTCGTCCAGCTCCTTCAGGAAGCGGTCGATCTCGGTCTTGGCGTGTCGGGTGAGCGTCGCCGAGGCGGTGCTGAAGACCGCGCCCTCCTTCATGTCGAGCACGAGCTTGCGCTCGAGCTGGAGGTTCTGCAGGCCGGCGAGCGCGCGGTCGGCCTTGCCGTCGACCTCGCCGAGGCGGCGCTCGGTGCCGTCGATGCGCCCGTTGACGACGTCGAGCTGCTCGCGCACCCAGTTGCGGGTCGCCACGCAGCCCTGCAGGGCGAGCGCCGCGAGGGCGCCGGCCAGCACGGGGATTCGGATCCGATGAGAGTCGTCCATCGTGGGCCTCCTTCCGCCGGAGTTCTCCGGCTCGGCCAGGCGCGAAGCTCCTAACGAAAACCCGGCAGCACTTCCCGGGCGAACAGCTCGAGCGAGCGCGTCGCCTTACGCGGGTCCATGCCCGGAAGCTGCGTGCTCATGATGAAGTGCGTGCAGAGATAGTCGCGGCGAAAGCGCTCGAGCTTCTCGGCCACCTGGTCGGGCGTGCCGATCATCACCGCGCGGCCGAAGCCGGAGGAGCGGATGTCCTGCGGCCGTTCGATCGTCCACATCTGGTCGTCGCCGGGGGCGTCGTTGGCCTCGGCGAGGATCTCGCCGTAGTACTGCATCATGCTGAAGATGTGCTCCTGGGTATCCTCCCACGCCTGGTCTTCGCTCCGCGCGACGTAGACCATGCGCAGTTGCGCGATCGAGAAGTCGTCGGGATTCCGCCCGCACTGGCGCAGGGTGGCGACGTAGGCCGGAGCCGGGTCGGGACCGAGCGTCGCCATCAGGTGGCAGCCGAGCCGAGCCGCTCGGCGGGTCGCCTGCGCGGTGCGCGCGCCGATCCACAGCGGCGGATGGGGCTGCTGCACGGGCCGCGGCGAAAGCGACAGGTCGCGCACCTTGGTGAACCGTCCGTCGAACGTCACTCGCTCTTCCCGCCACAGCCGCTGCACGAGATCGACTCCTTCAGCCAACCGCGCCGAACGCTCCTCGCGCGGCATGCACAGCGCCTCGAACTCCTGGTGCGCATACCCCTGCCCGACCCCGAGGTCGAAGCGGCCGCCGGAGAGGATGTCGACGCAGGTCGCGTCCTCGGCCACCCGCACCGGATGCTGGAACGGCAGCAGCAGGACGAACGTGCCGATGCGGATGCGTTCGGTGCGGGCGGCCACGGCGGCGGCGGTCGGCAGCAGCGAGGGGTTGTAGCCGTCGGCGGTGAAGTGATGCTCGGTCAGCCACACGTTGTCGTAGCCGAGCTGCTCGCCGCGCACGATCTGCTCGAGGATCGCGCGATAGAGATCGGCCGACGGACGGCGCCAGGGGAGCGGGTTGCGGAAGTCCTCCATGAAGCCGAACTTCATTTCTTCACCTCCCGGCCCTTTGTGCACCGCGCGGCTCGGGCCGTCGACAGGGAAATCGCATCCGAGCGAAGATCGAAGCGCGACCCTCAGGCGACGCCGTGCGCGCGGAACCAGGCCTGCAGGCGTCGCCAGCCGTCCTGAGCGGCCTCGGCGCGGTAGCTCGGGCGATAGTCGGCGTGAAAGCCGTGCGGGGCGTCGGCATAGACGACGATCTCGCTCGGCTTGCCGGCGGCCTGCAGCGCGACGCGCATCTTCTCGACGTCGGCGAGCGGGATCCCCGGATCGGCGCCGCCGTAGAGGCCGAGCACCGGCGCCCGCAGCTCGCCCGCCACGTCGATCGGATACCTGGGCTGACGATCGCTGGTCGCGCCGGCGAGCCGCCCGTACCACGCGACCCCCGCCCGCAGCCGCGCGCTGTGCGCGGCGTAGAGCCACACGATCCTGCCTCCCCAGCAGAAGCCGGTGATGCCGAGCCTGCGGATGTCGCCCTCGCCGCTCTGCTCGGCCCAGCGGACGGTCGCGTCGAGGTCGCCGAGCACCTGCGCATCGGGGACCTTCGAGACCACCTTGGAGACGATCTCGTCGATGTCGGCGGGGCGCGAGACGTCTCCCTGTCGCGCGTACAGCTCGGGAGCCACCGCCAGGTAGCCGAGCTTGGCGAGCCGGCGGCAGACGTCGCGGATGTGCTCGTGCACGCCGAAGATCTCCTGCACGACCAGCACCACCGGGAACGGCCCGCCGCGCTCCGGCCTGGCCCGATACCCGGGGAGATCGGCGCCTTCCGCCGCGATCGTCACCGCGCCCGCCTCCAGACCGCTGGTGTCGGTGCCGATCACGGTCTGCGCCTGGACCGGCCGCACGGCGGCCGCGAAGCCGACCGCCAGCGACGTGGTCACGAACTCCCGGCGCGTGATTTTCGTTCCCGGCTTCCGATCGGTCGCCCGTCCCGGCATCGTCGCTCCCTCCGTTCGAAGGGCCCTCGCTGCCTCGCTGCGGCATCGCTTATAGGCCCGAGCGACGAAGAAATCACGCGGCCTCGTGTTCGGCGCGTTGCCGCAAGCCGGCCCCCGGCCTCGACTTGCAAGCCGGCTTTCAGTATCTCGCGATCGTGCAGGCGCCGCGGCTTCTCCAGGCGATGCCGGACGGGGAGGAACTTCGATGACGCAGCTCGCAGGCAAGGTGGCGCTGGTGACCGGGGGAGCGCGCGGGATCGGGCGCGGCATCGCTCTGGCGCTCGCCGAGGCCGGGGCCGACGTGGCGATCGCGGAGGTCGAGCGCGTGGCCAGCGCCGCCCAGCAGTACCGCGATGCGGCGCTCGGCGGCTTCACCCTCGCCCAGCAGACGGTGCGCGAGATCACCGCGCTCGGCCGCAAGGCGATCGCGGTTCAGGCCGATGTCGCGCGCAGGGCGGATACGCTGCGGATGGTGCACGACACGGTCGACGAGCTCGGCGGCCTGGACGTCCTGGTCTGCAACGCGGGCGTGGTCAGCGTCTCGCCGGTCGCCAGCCTGACCGAGGAGGCGTGGGACCTGACGATGGCGGTCAACGTGAAGGGTGTCTTCCTGTCCTGCCAGGCGGCCATTCCCGAGCTCGCGAAGCGCCGCGGCGCCTCGATCATCAACATCGCCTCGGTGGCCGGAAAGAACGGTTTCCCGGGGGTGGCGCACTACTGCGCTTCGAAGTTCGCCGTGGTCGGCTTCACGAGCTCTCTCGCCAAGGAGCTCGCCGCCGCGGGGATCCGCGTGAACGCCATCTGTCCGGGGATCCTGCGCACGCAGATGTGGGAGTACCTCGCGGAGGCCATGGGCGACTCCGGCGAGTCGAAAGAGGAAACCTGGCAGCGCTACGTCAAGGGATTGATCCCGCTCGGCCGGCCGCAGACGCCGCAAGACATCGGCCAGCTCGCCGTCTATCTGGCGGCCGCCGAGAACGTCACCGGCCAGGCGATCAACGTCGACGGCGGCATCGAGCTGCACTGAGCGCCGCCGCGTCGGCCCTCTTGCATTGGCCGTCGCGCCGAAGCAAACGTCGCTCATGCCGAGAATCCCGGGAGCCGATCGAGATCGTGTCGACCCGTCGATCGAGAAGGCCTTCGCGGCTCAGGAGAAGACGTGGGGGAGCGTGCTCGCTCCCTACCCCTTGTACGCGCGCCGCCCGACGATCTTTCGCGCCGTGCAGGGCATGTGGGCCGGCCTCGCGCAATCCGGGCTCATCGACCGCGGGCTCGTGGCGCTGATCAACCGCCGCGTGGCTTCGCTCAACGGCTGCGTCTTTTGACAGGACATCAACGCTGCCGTCGGCAGCGCGCTCGGCGTCAGCGACGAGCGGATCCTGGCTCTCCCGGACTACGCGACGAGCCCCCACTTCACCGAGGCCGAGCGCGTCGCGCTCGAGTACGCCGACTCGATGACGATCACCGGCCGCGAGGTACCCGACGAGCTGTTCGAGCGGGTGCGCCGTTTCTACGAGGAGGATGCGGTCGTCGAGCTGACCGCGACGATCGCCTGGGAGAACGCGTCGAGCAAATTCAACCGAGCGCTGCGTGTTCCCTCGCAGAGCTTTTGGAAGCGCGACCGACCGCGCTAGCGCGCCCGAAGGGCCCGTTCGCGAATCGCCGGCGCCGCCCTCAGGGCGTGTGGTACTTCAACCGATGCCGCTCCAGCAACTCGCGCAGCGGATGAAAGAGCCACGAGCGCGTCTTCGCTTCGGCCTCGAACAGCGCTCGCTGCTTCTCCTGCTCCGCGCGCAGCTGGGCGAGCAGCCGCTCGATCCCGGCGGCTCCGTCGTCGAACGCGCGCCGCAGCCGCGCCGTACCCTCGGTGACGGCCTCGGCCGGCGGCTCACGCCGGCGGCCGTGGAGGTTCTGGTAGCGCAGCTCGAGTTGCGCGCCCGCTTGACCGTACTTCTCCTTGGCGATCTTCAGCGCCGAATTCTCCAGCGCGAGCGCGTTCCACCGCTTCGCGAGCAGCGCCCGGTCGAAGCGGATCTTGAGCGCCCAGGCCAGGGCTGCGAGCAGCAGCAGCGCGAGCAGCAGCGTCCACCTCTGCCACCGCACCGCGCCGGCGAGAGCGCGGTCGAGCGCTTCCCTCTCGGCGCCGACCTGCCGCAGCTCCGCCTGCAACCGCACGGCCGCCTGCTGGCGCTCGGCGGACTCGCCCTCGGCGCGTCGTTTCGCCTCGAGCAGGCCATCCCGCTCGGTGCGCAGCACCTCGACTTCCTGGGCGAAAGCATTCGGGATCCGCAGCGTCTGGCCGAGCTGCATGCGGCTGGGATCCTCGATGTGATTGATCTCGACGAGCTGCCGGATCGGCACGTGGAAGATCCGCGAGACGTCGCTCAGCGACTCGCCGGCGCGCAGCGGATAGCTGAAGAACTGCCTCGGCGCCTCGGCCGGGGCGAGCTCCGCATCGGCGCCGGCCGCGCCCGCGGCCAGCGGAGCGAGCACGAACATCGTAGCCAGGGCAAAGCGCAGAGACCTCATCGGCCCCTCCTTGCTCCGCTCCTGATCGGGCCCGTGGACATCGAACCGCCTCATCAAGTGTAGCTCGTGGCGCGCGCCACGCAACCGCCTGGGAGGCGCGGCGTTTACGCACCGCAGCAATCCGAACGGGCCCGCGAACCACCCGCCGCCGCGAAGACTCCCGTCGAGCAGGCCGGGGCGCCGGGCGGCGGATCAGGCGAGCAGCCGTACCAGCTCGCGCTGCGGCGGAGTGTAGACCTGCGGGCCGCCGTCGGTGAGCACCACGTTGATCTCCGAGCGCACGCCGTAGTCGCGCCGGTATATCCCGGGCTCGATCGAGAAGCACAGCCCCGGCACCAGCGGGCGCACGTCGTGCGTCTCCAGATCGTCGAGGTTGGCGCCGTCGCCGTGGTCGGCGTGCGCGCCGATGTTGTGGCCGGTGCGGTGGACGAACCCATCGCCGTAGCCGCGCTCGGTGATGAAGTCGCGAACCGCGCGATCGACCATCCAGCCCTCGAGCCGCTCGCCGGCGGCGTGCTTGCGCCGCACGGTCTCGAGACCGAGGTCGCGAGCGCGCACCACGACGTCGAACGCCTCGGCGATGCGCTCGGGCACGCTGCCGGCGGCGTACGCCATCCAGGTGATGTCCGCGAACACCGCTCGAGGGTCGTTCTCCTTGGCCCACAGATCGATCAGCACGAGCGAGCGCTCCGCGCAGGCGCGAGCCACCTCGGCGCGCGGCACGTAGTGCGGATCGGCGGCGTGCTCGTCGACGGCGACGATCGGCGGATGGTCGGTGACCAGACCGCGGCGGTGAAGCCGCTCGACGATGTGCGCCTGCACCTCGGTCTCGAGCGCCGGCCGCCCCGCCCGGATGCGCTCGACGATGAAGCGGAACGCCTCGTCCTTCGCTCGGTCGATGGCCAACGCGGCACGGCGGTGGGTCTCGACCTGCGCCGGCGTCAGTCGGCAGAGAAAGTGCTGCACCAGCTCCGCCGACGAGACGACCTCCACGCCGAACGAGCGGACCAGCTCGACGGTCCCGGCATCGACGCGCGACAGGTACGGGATCGCGCCGAGCGGGCAGTACTCCATGGCGACTCGCCGCCGCCCGCCGAGCAGCTCGCGCAACCGCTCGTGGAGCTCACGGTAGCCTCCATAGGTGACGACGCGCCCGGCCCTCGGCGGCAGGCTTCCGGCTTCGATGCGGTGGACGAGCAGCACCGCTTCGCCGGCTCGAGGCACCAGGTAGGCCCACCGGCGAGTCAGCAAGTGCCCGCTCAGATCGAGCGCGGCCACCGCCGTCGGATTCTGTCCGCGGAAGTCCCACAGCAGCCATCCGTCGAGGCCACCCGCGGCGAGCGCCGCCTGGATCTCGCCGATCGGCAGGCCGGGGCGGACGACGCTCATCGCTTCACGACTCGGTCGGCTTCGATCGACGCCATTGCATCGCGCCCGAAAAAGCTCGAAGTTCGCACTGGTGAGCGCGCCGGTAGACTACATCACACGGATCCGCGAAAACTACGCCCGGCTGGGTTACCCGACCTACGCTTGGGTCGACAACCGCGAGCCGCCTCGCCCCCCGGCCTGGCGGCCGCTGCCAAAGCCGCTGTCCCGGTGCCGGCTCGGTCTGGTGGCGTCGGGGGGGATCTACGTCAGCGGCCAGGTCGCCTTCCACTGGAAGGACGACGCGTCGCTTCGCGCCGTGCCGACCAGCGTGCGCACGGAGGACCTGCGCGCGACGCACTTCGCCTACGACCTGACCGACGCGCGCCGCGACCCGAACGTCGTGTTCCCGATCGACACTCTGCGGCGGCTCGTCGCGGAGGGAGTCGTCGGCGAGCTCGCCAGCCACGCCTACACGTTCATGGGCGGGATCTATTCGGCGCGGCGGGTGAACGAGGAGCTGGCCCCGCGGATCGTCGAGCGCCTGCGCGCCGAGCAGGTGGATGCCTCCTTGCTCGTCCCGGTTTGACCCGTCTGCCATCAGTCCGTGGGACTGATCGCCCGGCAGCTCGAAGCGGCGGGAATCTCCACGCTCGGCATGACCAGCGCGCTCGACATCACCCGCAAGGTGAATCCGCCGCGCGCGGCGTTCCTCGACTACCCGCTCGGTCATACGACGGGGAAGCCGGGGGAGCCGGAGCTGCAGCGCGCGATCCTGGTCGAGGCGCTGCGGGCCTTCGGCGAGCTCGGCGAGCCCGGATCGGTGAAGATGCTGCCGTTTCGCTGGTCGGCGGACGAGGCGTGGAAGCGCCAGGCCTTCGCCGGCGGCGACGATCGCAAGCCTCGCCTCGACACCCCGCAGTACCAGAGCGACGAGGATCGTCGGCGCGCCGAGGAAGCGATGGCTTGCCGGGTCTGCGAGCCCTGATCGGCGATCCGGCTAATCGGAGAGGCGGCTCGAGGGCTCTTGGTTGCCGGCCAGCTGACCCGCGGCGGGCATCGGGTCTTCGACGAGCGAGCCGCCTCGGTACTGGGTCTTCATCCACACCTGCCCGTCGCGGTCCCAGGCGATGACCTGACCCTCGAGCAGCCCGTCGCGGTACGAGCCTTCTTCTTCCTTCTGCCCGTTGTCGTGCCAGATCGTGTACGTGCCTTCGGGCTTGCCGTCGTGGAACAGCGCCTGCTCGGACGGCTGGCCGTTTTCATGCCATGCCCGGTACCAATCGTGCGGCTTGTCGTCGCGGAACAGGATCTCCGAGCGCTTCTGGCCGTTGCCGTGCCAGGTCGTCCATAGCCCCTGGCGCGCCCCGTTGCGGTATTCGCCCCGTTCCTGCTTCTGGCCGTTGTCGTGCCAGAGCGTGTACAGGCGGTCGAGGACGCCGTGGGAGTAGTAGCCCTCGAATTCCTTCTGGCCGTTCTCCCACCAGCGGATCCACACGCCCTGCTTGAGCCCGTCCTCGAAGCCGCCCTCCTCCCACTTCTGGCCGTTGTCGTGCCAGGCGAGGAAGCGCAGCGGCTTGCCGTTCTCGTATTCGACGATCGTGTCGACCCGGCCGCTGGGATACGAGCGCGTCCACGTGCCATCGCGCCGGCCGTGCCGGTAGCGCCCGGCCTCACGCTTGGTGCCGGACTCGTAGACCTCGACGTACGGTCCGTGGCGAACCGCCTCGCCGCGCTCGTCGCGCTCCTGGCACCACTTCTCGGTGAGCTTCTTGAGGCCGGGCGTGCCCGTCTCGCTGGAGACGACGTGCTCGGCGCCGTACGGACAGGGGGTCGTGACGAAGGCAACTAGGTCGTGAGCGACCCGCGCGACCTTGCACCCGCCGAGGCCCCCGGCCGCCGCCAAGCCGGCGAGCAACGCCGTCGCTCGCTGCCGTTCCCGGAACCGTTCGGAGAGAATCATGCCCGTCTGCGCCTGGAATACGCCGGATTAGACCACGTTTGCACGCGACTGTGAACCGCGCTCCAAGCCGTCCCTCCCGCCGCGCGACCGGCGCAGCCGCGCGCCGCGCCCCCGGCGTCAGAGCTGCGTCGAGCCGAGCAAGTTGCCGCCGAGGCGCGGATGGCCGATGTGCTTGTCGCCGATCACGTTGACGAGCGAGGCCTTGCCCGAGCCGAGCGCGCGCTCGAGCGCCGCGCGAACCTCCCCCGGTCGTTCGACGTGCTCGGTGTGGCAGCCTAGCACCGAGAACATCCGGTCGTAGCGGATGTTCTCGAGCATGTTGAAGGGGTCGGTGCGGCCCTTGAGCAGCGGCATCTCCTCGAAGGCGGGGCCCCAGGAGCTGTTGTTCCAGAGCAGCGTATGGATCGGCAGGCCGTAGCGCACCGCGGTCTCGATGTCGAAGCCGCCGATGCCGAGGCCGCCGTCCCCGGTCACCAGCACCACCTGCTTGCCCGGCCGCGCGAGCTGAGCGCCGATCGCCATGCCGACGCCGTGACCGACGGGAGCGAGCGGCCCAGCGTCCACCACCTGCCCCGGGAAGCGCGCGCGGAACCACTGCGTCATCCAGCCCGACAGCGTGAAGCTGTCGATCACCACGGTGGCATCGCGATCCATCACCCCGCAAAGCTCGCGGCAGACTCGATCGGGGTGGATCGGCACCTGCTCGCGGGTCTTCCTCTCCGCCTCGTCGATCGCGCGCTCGTAGTTCGCGCGCACCTCGGCGACCTCCTGCCGCCAGGCGGACTCGGCGTGTCTCGCCCAGGAGAGCCCGAGCCGCTGCGAGGCATCGATCAGCTGGCGCAAGACCAGCTTCGCGTCGCCGACCACGGCGACCTCGGCGGGCACGTGGAGGCCGATGCGGCTCGGCGTGGCATCCACCTGGATGTAGCGGGCGTTGCCGCTCCAGGTCGGCGGCTCGCCGAACTTCTCGCCGCTCCAGAAGCGGAAGCCGATCGCCAGCACGACGTCCGCCCGGCCGGTGAACGGCTTCTTCCAAACGCCCCGAACGGCGAGCGGATGATCCTCCGGCACCGCCCCCTGGCCGGTGCGGCGCGCGTAGGCCGGAACGCCGGTCAGCTCGACGAACTCCCGCAGCTCGTCGGCGGCTCCCGACCAGAAGACGCCGTCGCCGGCGGCGAGCAGCGGCCGCTGCGCCGACTGCAGCAGCTCGAGCATGCGCTCGATCTTGGCGGGGTCGCCCGCGGCGCGAAGCTCGCCGGGCGGATAAACCTTCGCTCCACGGCGCTGCTCGGCGGCGTCGCGGCTCTCGTACAGGATGTTGGTCGGGATCTCGAGCAGCGCGGGACCCTGCGGCGGCGTCGTCGCCTCGCGGAAGGCCTGGCGCAGGTCGACCTCGATCGTCGACCAATCCAGCACGCGCTTGGTGAACTTCGAGAACGTGCGGCAAACCTCGGAGCCGTAGGCTTCCTGGAACGAGCCGATCTGATCCTCGGTGGTCGGATGCTGGCCGGCGATGCACACCACCGCGCTGCCGGCGAGACCCGCCGCGCAGAGACCCGTCACCGCGTTGGTGAGCCCGCAGCCGGCGGTCACGCTGCACACGCCGGGCCGGCCGCTGGTGCGGGCATAGGCGTCGGCGGCGTAGGCGCAGGCCTGCTCGTGCCGCATGTGGATGAGCTTCACGCCGTGCGCGCGCAGCGCCGCGAGGATGGGGAACGTGTGGCCGCCGTTGACGGCGAACAGGTACTGCACGTTCTGCGACTCGAGCACGCGCGCGACGAGCTCGCCGCCGTCGACGGGGCCCGCGCTCTGCGGCTCGGCCGCCGCCGGGTCGTACAACGATTGATTCGCCTTTTTACCCCTCGGCATGATGGACTCCTGCGGGCCGCGCAGCTAACCGTACGGCCGGTTGCTCACGGGGGGAACGCTCATGACCTACGACGAATATCAACACTTGAAGTTCGATTTGAAGCCGAACGGGGTGCTGCTCATCACCTTGAACCGGCCCGACGTGCTGAATGCCACCAACGCCCGCCTGCACTGGGAGCTCACGCAGATCTGGAAGACCGTCGACGCCGACCCCAAGGCGAAGGTCGTGCTGGTGACCGGCGCCGGCAAGGCGTTCTCGGCGGGCGGCGACCTCGGCATGATCGAGAACATGGCCGGGAATCCCGTGGCCGTGGCGCAGGCGATGCGCGAGGCGGCCGACATCGTCTACAACATGATCAACCTCGACAAGCCGATCGTCTCGGCGATCAACGGCGTCGCCGTCGGCGCCGGTCTGGCGGTGGCGCTGATGGCCGACATCAGCATCATGTCGGAGACCGCACGCATCACCGACGGGCACATCCGGCTCGGCGTCGGCGCTGGCGACCACGCGGCGATCATCTGGCCGCTGTTGTGCGGCATGGCGAAGGCCAAGTACTACTTGCTGACCGCCGAGTTCATCGACGGCAAGGAGGCCGAGCGCATCGGCCTGGTGAGCCTCTGCGCGCCCCTGGACAAGCTCATGGACAAGGCGTGGGAGGTGGCGAACAAGCTCGCCGCAGGCCCGCAGCTGGCGCAGAACTGGACCAAGCGGGCGCTCAACAACTGGCTGCGCATCGCCGGACCGATCTTCGACACCTCGCTCGCCTACGAGATGCTCAACTTCCTCGGGCCCGACGTGCGCGAGGGAGTCGCCGGCATCAAGGAGAAGCGCCCCCCGAAGTTTCCTTCTGCGGGTTGATTGCGGCCTCGGCGGTTGCGGCCGATGAACGACGCGACCTACTATCGAGAGCACTGCCCGGCTGGCTGGCCCTGCGTACCGGGACGGCAGCGCCCCGTGTGCTCGTCTCTACAGCAGTAGGCTGCAAACCAAACGCGCTGGTGCAAACTCTAAGATGCGCCAGGAAAACATCCCCGGTTTCACAAGTAGTTGATGGTAAAGGATTTGTCGTTCATTGTGTAGCGTTTCGGGACTGGCATCAGGGATGCTTCTCGGTAGCAACCAACGTCTGCGCAGACATAACAACATCGTGTGAGGCCCATGCCAGCGACCGCCGAAAAGATCCTCCCGGAAGACAGCGTCAGCAGCCTGTTCGGTCCCGAGATCATGCTGCCCGAGCAGTACACGGACCGTGCGACCGTGAAGCCCTCCGATCGCGGCGAGAAGCGACTGATGCTGGCCGTGCTCGAAGAAGCCGTAGCCACCTATCAGAGGCACGTCGGCGCGAAGAGCCGGCACGGGCAGCGGGTCTTTCAGGAGGCCGAGCAGTGGGTCCGATCGGCGGATGGCTCGTGGCCCTTCGCCTTCGAGAACATCTGCCACGCGCTCGAGATCGATCCCGACTTCCTGCGTCGCGGTCTGGAGCGGTGGAAGGCCGCCCAGCTGCAGGCGGCCGCGGGCAACGGCGCGCGGGTCTACCGCTTCCCGTTCCGCCGGGTGAACGGCAGACGTTCCTCGATCTCCTTGCGCCATCACGGTTTGCGCGCGGCCGGTTGATCGTCCGCGAGTGACGCGAAGCGGGCGGTCGCACTCCGCGCGACGATCCTGTAGGGTGGCGCCCCGCGAGGAGGGCGAGCCTTGGGAGCAGTGACGCGCAACAGGGAGATTCGACAGCGGCGCACCCGGCGGCGCAAGCGACGGCGAGAGCGATTGCGGGAGCTGCGGCGAGCGCTGCAAAAAGGGCGCACGCATCCCGATCGGGTGCGCATCGCGCGGGATCTGCGGGCGAAGTGGAAGGGCGCCGCGGCGTGATTCCCGCGAAGGCGGCCGGCGCGTGAGCGCGCGCTGGGGCCTGGCGTTGCTCTCGGCCGGTGTGGCGTTGATCGTCTCGCTCGCCGGCGGCTGCGGCGAAGACGACCTGACGTTTCCCGGGGCGGAGACCCCGACGCCGACCGCCTCGGCGACGCCGAGCACGACGGCGACGCCGACTCCGTCGAGCGGCGGTTGATATCGAGCGTCGCGGACGAAGCGTGAGTCGTACGCCCGGCCGCCCGGGTCTCGCTGGTCCGGGACCACGAAGGCGAGTAGGATCGCGGCGATGATCGGGCGTGAGATTCTGTTCGACGAAGAGGCATCGCCCAACTATCGGCTCCGCGAGGTCAAGCGGCGCCGCACCGCCGAGACGAGCTGGGAGGTGGTCGAGGCGGCTTCCGAAACCACGGTGGTCGGCGGCCTCGCCGATCGCGAGGAAGCCTTGCGGATCGTGCGCGCCTGGGAGCGCCTGAGCCAGCGGCTCGAGGGCGGTCTCGCCGGCCACGTGCTGGTGCATTGACCGCGGTGACCACGGACCACGCGACGACGAGGTCCGCTCGAGGAGGCGGCACGAGAGATCGAGGCTTGATCGCTCCGCGAGCGCGGGCCGCCGACCGGCTGCTGATCATTTCCAACCGTGCGCCGTACTCGTTGCGGCGCCGCGGCCACGCCACCGAGCTCGTGCGCAGCATCGGCGGACTGTCGTCCACGCTCGACGACGCCCTGCGCAAGCGAGGCGGCGTCTGGCTCGCGTGGTCCGGCAGCGTCGCACGCGCGCGGCGCGGGCGGCGGCGGCCGCCTCCGCGCTCGATGCCGGTTCGCGACGGCGGGTACCGCCTGCGCCTGCTCACGCTGAACGACGAGCAGGTCGCCGGGTACTATCACGGCCTGTCGAACCGCAGCCTCTGGCCGCTCTGCCACTACTTTCCGACGCGCGCCGAATTCGACGAGAGGGAGTGGAAGGTGTACGAGGCGGTCAACCGGCTCTTCGCGCACGCCGCGAGCAAGAGCGTGCCCGCGCGCGGCATCACCTGGGTGCACGATTTCCACCTCGCCCTGGTGCCCCGCATGCTTCGCTCGCTGCGGCCGAGCGCGCGCATCGCCGCCTTCTGGCACATTCCGTTTCCCGCCCCGGCCGTGCTGCGGATCTTCCCATGGGCGCGCGAAGTGGTGATCGGTTTGCTCGGCTCGGACCTGATCGGCTTCCACACCGGGGACGACGCGACCCACTTCATGGAGTGCGCCCGCCACCTCGCCGACGCCGACGTCGCCTTCGGTCGAGGCGAGGTCGCCTACCATGGCCGCGTGACGCGCGTGAGCAGCTTTCCGCTCGGCGTCGAGGCGAAGGAGTTCGACCGCATCGGATCCGATCCCGAAGTGCTCGACGAGGTTCGGCGGCTGCGCCTCTCGCTGCGCATGGAGCGACTGATCCTCGCCGTCGACCGGCTCGATTACACGAAGGGGATCTTGCAGCGGCTGCAGGCCTACGAGCGCTTTCTCGCCGCCCGTCCCGAATGGCACCGCCGGGTTTGCTTCGTCCAGATCCAGGTCCCTTCGCGGGAGAGCGTTCCCGAGTACCGTAGCCTGCGCGAGCAGATCGACCGCGCCGTCGGCCGCATCAGCGGACGCTTCTCGACCGCCGAGTGGACGCCGGTGCGCTACCTCTGCCACGGCTTCGGTCGCCGAGATCTCGCCGTGTTCTATCGCGCCGCCGACGTGCTGCTGGTCACTCCGCTGCGCGACGGCATGAACCTGGTGGCGCAGGAGTTCGTCGCGACGCGCGGCGACGGCGACGGCGTGCTCGTGCTGTCGCTGTTCGCCGGCGCGGCCGAGCGCCTGCGGGAGGCGCTGCTCGTCAATCCCTACGACCAGAGCGCGATGCAGCGTGCGATCGAGCGGGCGCTCGTCTTGCCGACCGTCGAGCGCCGCGCCGCCATGCGGACGATGCGACGACGGGTGATGACCGAGGACGTCGACTGGTGGCTCGGCTGGTTCCTCGCCGCCGCGGCGGTGGAAACCTCCCCTCGCCGCGCACGCCGTCCGCGCTCGCGGGCAGCGCGTCGATGATTCATCTGATCGAGGAGGCCGCGGGCGAAGTCGAGCGCCTGGCGCGCGAGCCGCGCGTGATCCTCGCGCTCGACTTCGACGGCACGCTCGCTCCCCTGGTGCGCCTGCGCGCCAGGCTCCCGCGGCTGCCGATCGGCGCAGCCCGAGTGGAGGACAAGGTGCATTCGATCACCCTGCACGTGCGCGGCCTCCCGCCCGACGCGGCCGCGGTCGCCCGGCTGCGCGCGACCTGAAACCAGCCCGCCGCTCGCTCCTTCACGAGCGGCGCCCTCAGGCGGGCAGCCGAAACGCCGCCGCGTCGGCGTGCTGGCCGATGCCGGCGCGGGCTATCAATTGATCCTGAACCGGCACGTGCTTCTTGAGCTCGGGCATGACCTCGGCCGCGAACAGGCGCATGTTCGCCTCGGCGATGTCGTAGGGCATTCCCGCGTAGCTGAACACGGCGGTGTACGCCTCGGCGCCGGTCCGGCGCTGGATGTCGAGGATCTTCTCGTAGCACTGCTCGGGAGTGCCCCAGACTTGAAGATCGACGAAGAACTCGGTCATGGCGTCGATGCCGCCGGGTGCGCTCGCCTTGAGCTGCATCTCGCGGTAGGACTCGTATCCCCTCATCTTCGTCAGGTGGTCGCCGATCAGTTCGTAGTGCTGGACCACGGTCTTCCAGTATCCGCCGATGTAGCGGTACGCGAGCTCCCGGGCGCGCTCGGGGTTCTCGTCGCAGAACGTCCAGCCCGCGCAGATCGGCGGCGGGGCGTCGGTGCCGTTCACTTCGTGATGGACGCGCCGGTACTCGCCGAGCTCGCGGATGACCTGATCCCACGGCTTCTGGGGGATGATCAGGATGCCGATGCCGAGCTGCGCCATGATCACCGACGACTCCGGCGACACCGCCGCGGCGTAGGTCCGGCCACGAAACGACTTGAACGGGCGCGGCCGCAGGTCGCGCCGCTTCTGCCGGAAGAACTTTCCGTCGAACTCGCAGTAGCCGCACTCCAGGCCCCGGAGGATCATCTGCGCCGCTTCGACGAAGCGCTCGCGGCTCTCCTCCTGCTGGACGCCGAAGCCCTCGAACTCCACGCGCCCGAGGCCGCGTCCGATGCCGAAGATGAATCGCCCGTCCGACATGTGATCGAGCACCACCACCTGCTCGGCAACGCGGATCGGATCGTGCCAGGGCAGAACGACCACCATCGAGCCGAGCTGGATGCGCCGGGTCCGCGCCGCGCAGTAGGTCAGGAATTGCAGCACGTCGGGGCACATCGTGTACTCCGTGAAATGGTGCTCGACGCCCCAGATCGATTCGAAACCCAGCGGCTCCGCCAGGTCCGCGAAGCGCAGCTCGTTGCGGTAGACGTTGCGGTCCGTCCGCCCCTCGCCCGTCCCCTGGAAGACCACTGCCATTCCGACGTGCATGACTGCCTCCTGTCGCGTTTCGGCACCGCCCTCAGGCGGCGCTTTCCCGTTTCGTCAACCGCGTGTCGCGCGCGCCCGGATCGGGCGAGGCGAGCTCCGGCGGCAACCGCCGCTCGATCGCTCGCAAGCGCTCGATCAGACGAGCCCGCGCCTCGGGCCGGGCCTTGGCCAGCACCAGCAGGGTCGCGCCGTAGAGGCTCTGCGCGCGAAACGCATCCTCGTCGAGCTCTTCGTGGATCCACAGATCGAGCACGCCGATGAAGTTGATCATCAACTGTCGGGCCAGCAACCCGACGTCGGCCGACGGCGTCAGCAAATCGTGCCGGACCGCCGCCTGCACGGTGCGCGTCCAGCGGCGAAGGCCTTGCTCGATGAACCGCGGGCGATGCTCCCCGTCTCGCGCGCCGAACAGAAACTGCATCAGCGGGCGGTAGAACGCGGCATCGCGGGCGTAGACGTCGGCGGCGATCCCGACCACCTCGAGCACGCGCTCCACGGGCGTCGAGGACGAGAACGTGTGCGCCGCGCGATCGACCCTCTCCAGAGAAGCGTTGAGCAGCGCGTAGAGCACGCCGCCCTTCGAGCCGAACAGGTTGTAGGGCGTGGCCAGGCTGACCTCCGCCGCGCCGGCCAGCGCGCGCATCGAGAATGCCGTACCGCCGGTGCTGCGGATCAGCCGGCGCGCCGCCTCGAGGATGCGCTCGCGGCGCTGCATGGCTTGTCTCTGGCGCAGACCCACGGCGAGTTACACGGTTATAATGCGTTATAATCTGGATCGTCAAGGCGCCTTCAGCTCACCAAACCTCACCGAGCCCGCCCCGGCCGTGACCATCGACTTGCTGCTCGACGGAGTCCTGGTGCAGTCGACCACCACGGACGCGGAAGGCCACTTCCAATTCACGAACCTGGATCCCGGCAACTACGTCGTCCAGGTCGGGCTCGCTCCGCCCGAGTCGGCCCCCCACGCGGGGCCGGTTTGTCGGGGCCGGTCATTGAATCAGCGCCTCGCCGGATGTAGGGAGAGCCCTGCAAGAGTTGCTGGTGTTCACGGAAGGATCCAGTGTGTCCGAAGCTGTGCACGGAATTTTGTCAGCGACAAATCCTTACTGTAACGGTCCCGGCGAACACACAGAAAATACACGAAAAATCGTCATATAAGCAGCCTTCGCAATCGGCACGAGGCTTGCTTTGGTACGCCCGAGAGGAAAACACGTGGCTCAGGTCGCCAGCATGAATCCCCGGGGATCCGGACCTCCGGGGCGCCCCAAGGTCACCCCGATCGACGGGAAGGCCGAGCCGCGCTCCACCCCCCTCGGCACCGCCGATCAGCGTCTGCTCGGTTTCCTGGTCAAGGCGGGAAAAATGGACCGCGGCGAGGCGGAAGCGGCCAAGACCGCCTGCGAGGCGCAGGGACTTTCGCTGATCGAGTTCATCGTCACCGGCAACCGGCTGTCCGACCACGAGGTTGCCGACTCCCTGGCTCAAGGACTCGGCCTGCCGAGGCTCCGTCTCGAAGCCGTGCAGGTCGACGAATGGGTCGCCGGTCTGGTCGACCAGCCGACCGCGACCCGCGCCGGTCTGGTGGCGGTCTCCGCCGATGAAGAGACCGTGACGCTGGCGATGGTCAACCCGTTCGACCTGGACGCGATCAAGTACGTCGAATTCTCCTCCGGCCGCCGGGTACGCCGCGCGGTGGCGGCCCGATCGGAGATCCTCGACACCATCGGCCGCGTGTACGACAACGAGAGCACGCTCGCCGCCGTGCTCGCCGACGTGCCCGAGGGCGAGTCGGTCGAGCTCATTCCGGGAACGACCCCGTCGTCGAGCGCGCACGAGATCGACGCCGGCAGGCTCGCCCAGGAGGCCGAGCAGGCGCCGATCGTCAAGATGGTGAATCTGATCCTGGTCGACGCCGTCGCCTCCAAGGCCAGCGACATTCACGTCGAGCCCGGACCGAACGTCGTGCTGGTGCGCTACCGCATCGACGGCATCCTCGTCGACGGCCATCGCCTCCCGAAGTGGGTGCAGAACCCGCTCACCGCCCGCATCAAGATCATGGCCAAGGCCGACATCACCGAGCGGCGCACGCCGCAGGACGGCCACTTCACGATCCGCCAGGAGGGCCGACTCATCGACGTCCGCGTCTCGGTGTTGCCGACCACCGACGGCGAGAAGTTCGTGCTGCGAATGCTCGACCCGAACAGCGTCCCACGGAGGCTCGACCAGATCGGCATGGACGGGCGCGATCTCGAGGTGATGCGCGAGCTGATCCACAGACCCGAAGGCATCATCCTGGCGGTCAACAAGATCATCACCAACGCCATCGACCGCAATGCCTCCGACATCCACGTCGAACCCTTCGAATCCAACCTGCTGGTGCGCTACCGCATCGACGGCATCCTTCACGAGGTCCAGGAC
>JACPRU010000010.1 GCA_016189835.1 Deltaproteobacteria bacterium
CTCGGCATAGGCGACCGGCTGCACGCGGGAGAGCGCGGCCACCATCGGGATCGTCGCCTGACCGCCGCAGGACACCAGATTCACCTCCGGCGCGGCGTCGGCGGCCTGCTCGCGCAGGTTCACGGGCGGCACGCAGTAGGGCCCGAGCGCCGCCGGAGTGAGGTCGATCGAGAGGATGCCGGCCCGCCGCAGCAGCTCCGCGTTCTTCGCGTGCTCCGCGGCCGAGGTCGCGTCGAAGGCGATGGTCACGCCGTCGCGGGCGATCTCGTCGATCGCGGCGGCGAGGCCGGCGTGCGTGGTCTTCACGCCGAGCCGGGCGGCGCGCGCCAGGCCGGCGGAGGCGGGCTCGATGCCGACCATCCACGCCGGCTCCAGCGTCTCGCTCCGCCGCAGCTTGTAGAGCAGGTCGGTGCCGATGTTGCCCGAGCCGATGATCGCGCAGCGCGCGCTCATGCGAACCCCACGCGGCACTCGCCGATGTCCTCGATCCGCAGATGCATGCGGTCGCCCCGCGCGGCCGGCACCAGCGGCCCGAGCGATCCCGACAGCACGATCTCTCCGGCCGAGAGGCCGATGCCGAGCTCGCCCATCTTGTTCACGAGCCAGGCCATCGCCACGACCGGCGAGCCCATCGACGCCGCCCCGATGCCGGTGCCGGCCACCTCGCCGTTCTTCTCGAGCGTCATCGCGCAGGCGCGCAAGTCCACGCGCGCGGGCGACACGCCGCCCTCGCTCACCACCAGCATGGCGGAGGAGGCGTTGTCGGCGATGGTGTCCTCGATCTTGATCTTCCAGTCGCGAATCCGCGAATCGACGATCTCGAAGCACGCCTTCACGCGGTCGGTGGCGGCGAGCACGTCGGCGGGCGTGAGCCCCGGCCCGCGCAGGTCCTTGCCGAGCACGAAGGCGATCTCGCCCTCGGCGCGCGGCTGGATCAGGCGGTCCATCGGCGCGGTGTCGCCGTCGCGGAGCACCATCTCGGAGGTCAGGTGGCCGAAGTCCGGCTGGCCGACGCCGAGCGCCTTCTGCACCACCTCGCTGGTCACGCCGATCTTCTTGCCGACGTGGCGCACGCGCTCCCGCTCGAGCTTGCGCGCGACGATCGCGAGCTGGATCCGGTAGGCGTCGTCGACGGTGATCCCCGGCGCGCGCTCGGTGAGCGGCGCGACGGTGAAGCGCCCGCGCAGCGCCCGGTAGAGCTCCTCGCCGTAGCGCTCGATCGTCGCGGCGTCCATCGCTTCGCCCCTCAGCCCCAGAGCGCCGGCCAGTAGTTCACCCGCAGCTCCGTGCCGCTCACCGTCTCGGCCTCGTCCGAGGCGAGGAACGACACGGCGTTGGCGACGTCGCGCGGGCTCCCCAGGCGGCCCTGCACGCCGTTCTGCTCGCACCACGCGAGCAGGTCGTTCGGCAGCGCCTCGGTCATCCCCGAGCGGACCGGCCCCGGCAGGATCACGTTGGCGCGCACGCGGTCGGCCTTGTGATCCTCGGCCAGGCAGCGGGTCATGGCGATCAGCGCGCTCTTGCTCGCCGAGTAGGCGACGAGGCTCGGGCCGCCCATCGCCGAGCAGGACGAGATGTTGACGATCGAGCCGCCGCCGGCCGCGATCATCGCGGGCAGCAGCGCCCGCGTGACCAGGAAGGCGCCCTTGACGTTGACCGCGAACACCCGGTCCCAGTCCTGCTCCGAGGTGGTGAGCACCGTGCCGGTCGGACGGATCGCCGCGTTGTTGCAGATGGCCTTCAGCGGCCCGCGCGTCTTCTCGACCCACTTTTGGAACTTGGCGACCTCGGCGGCGTGGCTCACGTCGCCCTCGAAGACCTCGACGTCGAGCCCGCGCCGCTTCGCCTCGCCGTGCGTGGCCTCGATGTCGCGCGCATAGAGCCCGATGCCGCGCACCGTGAAGCCGCGCTCGGCGAGCGTCATGGCGATCTCGCGGCCGATGCCGTGGCTCGCCCCGGTCACCACCGCGAGCTTCGCGCCGAGGCTCGCGGCGCTCACGCGCGCCCCTGTCTTACCAGGCGAGATGACATCTCATGGTCTTCTAGGAAAAACCTCCTCGGGCGTCAAGGTTCGCGGCACGCCGCGCTGACGCGGGCGGCCGCGCGGGCGATCGCGCCGGGAAGGAGCGCGCCCGGGGCCGCCGCGCCGCGGGCTCCGGCGCGGCGTCGCCCCGCGCCGAAGCGGTCTACGCGGCGCGCGACGATTCGACCGCGCCGCGCGCGCAATCGACGATGGCGGAGAGCTTCGATCCGGGCCCGAAGACGCCGGCGACCCCCATCTCGCGGAGCCTGACGGCGTCGCGCTTGCCGACGATGCCGCCGACCAGCACCGGAACCTCGCCGATGCCGCCGCGGCGCATCGCCTCCAGCAAGCCGCCCACGTACTCCACCGGGTCACGGTCCATGATGCGGACGGCGACCAGATCGGCCCCCTCCTGAAGCGCGGCGCTCGCCGATTCGTCCGGCAGCTGGCGCCCGGTGAGGATCACGTCGAATCCGGCGTCGCGAAAGGCGCGGGCCACGACGTGATAGCCGGCGGTGTGCCCGGAGGTGTCGCTGGCAAACAGAACCCGGATGCGCGCCGCTTCGTCCACGCCGTTCCTCAGGAATAGAGCCGGGTGATGAAGCCGCCCCGCTTGCGAACCTCCGCCTCGCTGGAGGCCGCGGCGAGCGCGTCCACCATCTCGCCGATCGACAGGTAGGCCTCCGCCGCCTCGAGCGTCGGCTCGACGATCGGCTCGCGCAGCCGGTAGGCCTCGACCAGGCGGCGCCGCCCCGCGTCGGCGCGCCCGGGATCCCGCTCGCGCTTCACCCGCTGGAGCCGCCCGACCTGCTTTTCGCGCCACGCCGGATCGTAGTCCGCGGCCAGCGTCTTCACGCTCTCGGTGAACGGCAGCTCCTGCTCGTCCGGATCCGCGAAGCAGTTCACGCCGACCACGGCCCGCTCTTCCCGGTCGATCTCCAGCTGGCGCCGGTACGCGGCATCGTGCGAGCAGGTGCTGACGTATTCCCAGGCTTCGCTCGCCTTCATCCGCAGCATCGACTCGAAGATGGCCGTCGCCCGCCGCTCGAGGTCGTCCGTCAGGCGCTCGATCGCCCACGATCCGCCGAGCGGATCGACGACGTCGGTGACGCCGGACTCGAGAGCGATGATCTGCTGGGTGCGCACCGCGAGCGTCTGAGCGAACTGGGAGGGGATCGCCGCGCCCTCGTCGAAGGCGTTGACCGAGAGCGACTGGGCTCCGCCGAGCACGGCGGCGAGCGCGTGCAGCGTGGCGCGCACGATGTTGTTGAGCGGCTGCTGCACGGTCAACGCGACCCCCGAGGTCTGCACGTGGAAGCGCAGCTGGCACGCCCGGTCGTCGGTCGCGCCGAGCCGGTCGCGGACCGTCCTGGCCCACAGCCGGCGCATCGCCCGGAACTTCGCGACCTCCTCGAGGAGATGGTTCTCGGCGTTCAAGAAGAACGTGAGCCGCCGGCCGACGACGTTCGGATCCGCGCCGCGGGCGGCCGCCGTCGAGGCCGCGTACCAGCCCTCGTAGACCCCGAAGGCGATCTCCTGGTCGGCCCCGATGCCCGACTCGCGCGTGTTGCGCACGGAGATCGACGTGTGATTCCAGCGCGGCATGCGCTTGGCGCAGAACTCGATCAGGTCGACGTAGTGGTTTCCCTCGTAACGCGGCGGTTCCCCCCACGGCAGCACGTAGTTCTGGATCGTGCCGGAAAGCTCCTCGAACGGTATGCCGCGGCGGCGCGCCACGCCGAGGATCATGGTGAAGGCGGGAATGGAATTCCCGGTCTGATTGATCGAGAGCCGCTCGATCGGGATCTCCCGGAAGACGTCCTCCATGTCGGCCAGCGTGTCGACCCAGACGCCGCCGCGGCCGACGAGGCCCGCCGCCCGCGGATCGCTCGACTCGAAGGACGCGTAGCCGAGGCCGGTCAGGCTGATTCCCGTCTGGCCTTCGCGCAGCAGGTGGCGCAACCGCCGGTTGGTCTCCTCTCCGGTGCCCAGGCCCATCACCTGCCGCACGGTCCAGCGCTTGGCGCGGTACCCGCCGGCGCGGGTGCCGCGGGTGAACGGGAACGCGCCGGGGTCGCCGAGGTCGCGCCCGTAGTCGAGCCCGCCGACGTCCTCGGGACCGTAGAACGGGTGGGCCGGCTTGCCGGAGGGAGAGATCGGCGCCTGCGCGGGCTCGGCGCCTCGATCCTCCGGCGCGATTCGCATGGATGACTCACTCGCCATGGTGCTCTGTCCCCCGGGAGCCGCGCGCCGGCAGCCGCCGCTCGGCGGCGACGCGACGAACGGACGCTAGGCTGACGCCGGTCCGGAGTCAACACGCGCTCGCGCGCGAAAAAGGGGTCGGGAGTCTTTTGCGAAGGCAAAAGACTCCCGACCCCTTTTTCAGACCAGCGAACGGCCGCCGTCGACGAGGATGGTCTGGCCGTAGATGTAGCTCGCTTGCGGCGAGCAGAGGAACGCGATGACCTCGGCGACCTCCTCGGCCTTGCCGATGCGGCCGGCGGGCACCTGGGCCAGCCACTCGGTGGCGACGCGCTCGTCCCAGGTCTTGCCGCCGGAGGCGGCGTACATGCGCGCCGAGTCCGTGTCGATGAAGCCGGGGTTCACGCCGTTCACGCGCACGCCCCGCGGCGCGAGCTCGACGGCGAAGTAGCGCAGCATCATTTCCATCGCCGCTTTCGCCGAGCCGAGCACGCCGTGGCCCGCCATGTAGCGGATCGAGTCGATGCCGGAGACGGCGACGACCGAGCCCGAGCGGCCCTCCATCAGCCGCGCGGCTTCGTTCACGCAGCGGAAGAAGCCGGTGACGGTGATCGCGTAGGTGAGCTCGAGGTTGTAGTCCTTCGACTCGAGCAGCGGCCGGAACGCGGTGGCGGCGGCGTTGGCCACCAGGAAGTCGAGCGCGCCGAAGCGCCGGCGGATCTCGGCGAACATCGCGGCGATCGCCTCGCCGCTCGCCAGGTCGGCCGCGATCGCCGCCGCCTGGCCGCCCGCGCGGGCGATCGCCGCGACGGTCTCCTCCGCCGCCTCCTGGTTGCGGCGGTAGTTCACCACCACGGTCGCGCCCTCGGCGGCGAACCGCTCGGCGACGGCGCGTCCGATGCCGCGCGAGGCGCCGGTGACGAGCGCGATCTTCCCCGCGAAGCGCATCACTTGCGGTATTTGCGGAAGTCGGGCTTGCGCTTCTCCATGAAGGCGTTGCGGCCCTCCATGGCTTCCTCGGTCTGGTAGTAGAGCGCGAGCGAAGCCATGCCGAGCGTGCCGATGCCGTGGATGTGGTCGGTCTCGGCGTTGAACGAGGCCTTGGCGATCTTGAGGGCCGTCGGGCTCTTCTCGAGCAGGTCGCGCGCCCAGGCGCGCGCCTCGTTCATCAGCTCCGCGGCCGGCACCACCTTGTTGACCAGCCCCATCTTCTCGGCCTCGGCCGCGGAGTACTGCTTGCAGAGGTACCAGATCTCGCGCGCCTTCTTCTCGCCGACCACGCGGGTCAGGTAGGCGGTGCCGAAGCCGGGATCGACGCTGCCGACCCGCGGGCCGACCTGACCGAAGCGCGCGGTGTCGGCGGCGATGGTCAGATCGCAGAGGAAGTGCAGCACGTGGCCGCCGCCGATCGCGTAGCCGTTGACCGCGGCGATCACCGGCTTGGGGATGTTGCGGATGATCGAGTGCAGGTCGTCGATGTCGACGCCGGTGTCGGAGCGCGTGGCCTTGCCCTGGTAGCCGCCGGCCTCGCGCCCCGACTGGTCGCCGCCGGTCGAGAACGCGCGGTCGCCCGCGCCGGTGAGGATCGCCACGCCGACCGAGCGATCGGCCCACGCGTCCTGGAAGGCCGCCACCAGCTCGTCGACCGTCTGCGCCCGGAACGCGTTCAACACCTTCGGGCGGTTCATGGTGATCGTGGCGATCCCGTCGTCCTTCTCGTAGAGGATGTCTTCGAACGTCATCGGTGCCTCACTTGTATGCGGAGAATTCGCGGCCGAACGTCTCGCGGGCGATGATCGCCTTCATGATCTCGGGCGTGCCGTCGCCGATCTCGAGGCCGATCACGTCGCGCAGCCGCTGCTCGAACGGCAGGTCCTGATCGTAGCCCATCCAGCCGTGGAGGATGATGCAGGCGTGGATGGCCTCGACCGAGACTTTCGGGCCGAGCCACTTGGCCATCGCCGCCTCCTTGGTGTGCGGCTCGCCGCGGTCGCGCAGCGAGAGGCACCGGTAGGCGAGGAGGCGCGCCGCCGCCACCAGCGTCAGGTGCTCGGCGATCTGGAACGACACGCCCTCGTGCTTGGCGATCGGCTTGCCGAACGTGTGGCGCTGCTTGGCGTACTCGACGGTCTCGTCGAGCGACTGCTGGGCGGCGCCGACGCAGCACAGCGCGATGATCGCGCGGTTGTAGTCGAACGACGCCATCGCCTGGATGAAGCCCTGCGACTCGGCGCCGAGCAGGTTCTCGGCGGGCACGCGCACGCCGTCGAAGACCAGCGACCCGCGCTGGGTCAAGCGCTCGCCGGCCGAGCGGTAGAGGTGCCGCGACACCCCGGGGTCGTCGAGCGGCACGAGCAGCGCGCCGATGCCGCGGGCGCCCTTGCCTCCCATGCGCGCGAAGACGATACACGCGTCGGCCATGCCGGCGAAGGTGATCGACGCCTTCTCGCCGCGCACCACGTAGCTGTCGCCGTCGCGCGTGGCGGTGGTGGTGAGCGCCGCCGCGTCCGAGCCCGCGCCCGGCTCGGTCAGGCCGAACGCGATGATCCGCTCGCCGCTCGCCATCGCCGGCAGCCAGCGCCGCTTCACCGCGTCCGTGGCGTGGCCGCTCAGGATGTCGCCGGCGATCATCGTCAGCTGGAGGAACAGCGTCACGTTGTAATCGCCGCGCGCGAGCTCCTCGGCGGCGATGCCGCCCATCACGTAGGAGCCCTCCGCGCCGCCGTACTCGGCGGGTACGCGCAGCCCGGTGATGCCGAGCCCGGCGATTTCGCGCAGGCGCTCGCGCGGGTAGGGCGCGCCGCGATCCCACGACGGGTACTCCGCGCGCAGCCGATCCTGCGCGTAGCGCCGCATCGACTCGGCGAACTGGCGTTCCGAATCAGTGAATTCGAAGTCCATAGGCGTTTCCCGAAAGATTCACCGCAGGCCTCCTATCGGGAGGACGCGGGCCCCGCAAGCGGGGTGCAAATGAACCAGCGCGGCGGGATCGGCGGTCGGCCACGGACCGGAACGTTGACACAGGGTGTCTCATTCCTGCATCTCCCCGGCGCGCGCCGCGGACAGCTCGCGCAACAGGAACTTCTGGATCTTGCCGCTCGGGGTCATCGGCAGCTCGTCGAGCACCAGGAGCCGCTCGGGCCAGAACTGCCGCGTCACCTGCTGCGCGTCGAGGAAGGCGCGCAGCTCCTCGAGCGACGGCGGGGGACCCGCCGCGGCGACCACGCAGGCGCAGCCGATCTCGCCGAGGCGCGAATGCGGCACGGCGACGAGCGCGACGTTGTGCACCTTCGGATGGCGGATCAGCACGTCCTCGACTTCCTTCACCGGCACGTTCTCGCCGCCGCGGATGATCAGGTCCTTGCTGCGGCCGGTGATGCGGAGGTAGCCGTCGGCGTCCAGGGTCGCGCGGTCGCCGGTGGAGAACCAGCCGTCGGCGTCGAAGAAGCGCTGCGTGAAGCTGCGGCCCTGACTGTACCCCGCGAACATCGCCGGCGTGCGGGTGTAGAGCTCGCCCTCGGTTCCGGCCGGCGCGGGCCGTCCGTCGTCGTCGCGCACCGCGACCTCCGCACCGGCATAGGGCCGGCCGTCGCTGGCGGTGATCTTCGCCGCGGGGTCCTCGAGGCCGACCGCGGTGACGATGCCGACCTCGGTCATGCCCCACACCGGGACCAGCCGGCAGGACAGCTCGCGCATCGCCCGCTCGGCGAGCGGCTGCGGGATCGGCGCACCGCCGCAGACGAAGATACGCAGCGACGCGGTGTCGTGATGCCGCAGGTTCGGCGCGGCCAGCGTGTCGGCCAGGAACGGCGTGGCCCCCATCGTGCAGGTGACGTGCTCCGCCTCGACGAGCTTCACGAAGTGCGCGGCGTCCCAGGCCTCCTGCAAGACGAGGCGGCCGCGGATGCGCAGCGCGAGCTGCATGCCGTAGAGGAAGCCCGTCTGGTGGCCGAGCGTCGACGCCATGTGGCAGACGTCGTCGCCGGACAGACCGAACATGCGGACGATCGGGTCGACGGCCGCGGCGATCGTGTTCGCCGTGTGCATCACGCCCTTCGGCTCGCCGGTCGTTCCCGAGGTGAACATCAGCTCGATCACCTCGTTCGGCCCGGGACGGAAGAGGTCGAGATCGTCGCGCAGTCGGGCCCGGCTCGCGCCGCGGTCGAGGAACTCCGCCCACGGCATGCCGCCGCCCGCGTCGCCGTCGCCGACCACGATCGCGAGGCGCAGCGCGGGGGCCTCCGCGCGAAGCTCGCGGTACATCGACGGATACGAGAAGCCGCGGAAGCTCGCCGGGATCACCGCCGCCCGCGAGCGCGCCAGGCGCACGATGCCGCGCAGCTCGCGCTGGCGGAAGATCGGCGCCACGGGATGGATCACCGCGCCGATGCGCTCGAGAGCGAGCGCGACGATCACGTACTCGATGCAGTTCGGGAGCTGCACCGTGACCACGTCGCCGCGGCGAATGCCGGCGTCGAGAAAGGCGAGCGCGGCGATCTCCGCCATGTCGCGCAGCTCCGCGTAGCTGCAGCGGCCGCGCGCGTCGACCACCGCCGTGTCGAGCGGCTTCTCCGTCGCACGCTGGCGGACGAAATCGTTGAGCAGCCGGTCGCCGTAGACGCCCTCCGCCGTCCGGCGGTCGATCCGCTCCGCGGTGAGGCTCGTCTCGAAGAACACGTGCGGCGTCGTCTCAGCGCCCGCGGAACGTGGCGGAGCGCTTCTCTAGGAACGCCCGCAGGCCCTCGCGGCCGTCCTCGGTGCCGTAGAGGAAGGCCACGGCTTGGCGCTCGGCGGCGAGGCCGCTGGCCAGATCGGCGTTCCCGGCCGCCCGCACCAGCTGCTTGGCGGCGTGCAGCGCGAGCGGTGGGAGCACGCTCAGGCGCTTGGCCCACCCGCGGGCGGTGTTCTCCAGCTCGGCGTCGGGGACGACCGCGTTGGCGACGCCGTGACGTACGGCGGTCTGCGCGTCGAGCGGCTCGCCGAAGAAGATCATCTGCTTGGCGACGGCGGGGGGCAGCAGGCGGGGCAGGCGTTGCGTTCCCCCGCCGCCCGGCAGCATGCCGATGAGGATCTCCGGTACGCCGAGCTTGGCGCTCTCGGCCATGAGGCGCAGGTCGCAGGCGATGGCGAGCTCGCAGCCGCCGCCGTAGGCGAGGCCGTTCAGGGCCGCGATCGTCGGGCGGTCGAGCGCTTCGATCTCGTCGTAGACCCCCTGGATCCGCTCCAGGAAGCGCAAGAACGCCGTGCCGGTCGACATCGCCTTCAGCTCGGCGATGTCGGCGCCGGCCGAGAACGCGCGTCCGGCGCCGATGAACACCAGCGCGCGCACCGACTCGTCGGCGCGGACGGCCGCGACGACGGCGCGCAGCTCGTCGACCATCTTGGGGTTGATCGCGTTCAGCCTCGCTTCCCGGGCGAGGCGAACCCAGCCGACGTTTTCCTCGACGGTGAATCGCAGCGTTTCGTACATGGCGCTCACACTCGGCGCGCGGCGTCCGCTCGCTCGATCGCGCCGCGGGCTCCGGCCGGCCGCGCGGCCCGGTCTCTCAATCCTCGCACGTCATGCCCCGATGCAAACCTCATCGCCGACCACGGTCACCGCGTAGGTCGCGACCGGCTCGGCGGCGGGGAGACAGGTCGCCCGGCCCGAAGCGATGTCGAAGCGGCCGCCGTGCCAGGGGCACTCGATCTCGGCGCCCTCGACGTACCCCTCCGAGAGCGACGCCTTGCCGTGCGAGCACGCGTCGTCGGTGACGTAGAAGCGCCCGGCGACGTTGTAGACGGCGAGCGGCGGCAGCCCGTGCACGTCGACTCGCTTGACGGTGCCCGGGTCGATCTCGCCGATCTTGCAGATCGGCCGTGGGGTTCGACACGTCTCGCTCATGGCCTTGCGTCGCGATGCATGGTTTCGCGCGCGTTCTAGGGGCTTCGGCGCGCGGCTGTCAAGAAACAATGGCCCGACAGAAACAATTGCCCCGCGGCCGGATCGTCAAGAGGGGCGGCGGATCAGCCGGTTGGGGAGGCGCGATGGCCGAGCTCGGCCGACATCGCTGCGCCGATCCTCGTCACCAGCCGCGCCACGGCCGGGATCTTCGCCCGGGTCAGACGGAAGGCGGGTCCGGCCACGCTCAGCGAAGCCACGACGCGGCCCGAGTGATCGCGGACGGGAGCGCCGACGCAGCGCAGGCCTTCCTCGATCTCCTCGTCGTCGACGGCGTAACCTCGCTCGCGAATCACCCGCAGCTCGCGCTTCAGCAGCGCCGCGGTGGTGATCGTGTTCCGCGTGTAGGCCTTCAACCCTCGGCTGCGAATCAGCGCGTCGAGCTCGCTTTCCGGCAAGTGGGCGAGCAGCGCCTTGCCCACCGCGGTGCAGTGGGCGGGATTTCGCTGGCCGACGCTCGACGGCACCCGGATGGTGCGCGTCGGCTCGACCTTGGCGAGGTAGACGACCTCTCCGCCGTCGAGCATGCACAGATGCGCCGTCTCGCCCGCGGCGGCCGCGAGCCGCTCGAGGTGGGGGCGGGCACGCTCGCCGAGGCCGAGGCGATTCGAAGCCTTGCTGCCGAGCTCGAAGAGCTTGAGGCCGAGCCCGTACTTGCCGTTCTGTGGGCGGCGCTCGACGAGACGATGGCGCGCCAGCACCATGAGCAGGCGGTGGATCGTGCTCTTGTGCAGGTCGAGTCGCTCGGCGAGCTCGAAGAGCGACATCTCGCCCTCGCGCGCGGCGAGCGCGTCGAGGATCGCCAGGACGCGATCGAGGACCTGGACCTGATAGGGAGAGTCCTTCGCGGTGCGCGGCACGGTCTCACCATACGATACGACCTCCCAGCTGTCCACGCGGCACGGCAGGATCGGCGCGCACGGCGGCGATTTCGATGACGCCGCCGGGGTCGCGCTCGGCGGAGCCGGACGGCGCGCGCTCGGCGCTACGCCGGTAGCGCCGCCGCCGTCGACTCGCGCGCGCCGACCGTCGGATCGACCTCCGGACGCGGCGGCGAGGGCAGACGAACGGTCACGGTCGTGCCCACGCCGGCGAGGCTGTCGACCTCGATCGTTCCGCCGTGCGCCTCGACGATCGCCTTGGCCACGAACAGGCCGAGGCCGGAGCTGGCGAACTCGCCGCTGCCGGTGCGCCGGTATTTCTCGAACAGCATCGGCAGATCTTTCGGCGACACTCCGGGGCCGTCGTCGGAAACCGCCAGGATCACCTGTCGAGACGTGCGGTCGAGCGACACCACGACCTCGCCGCCGGCCGGAGCGCAGCGGATCGCGTTGTCGAGCAGGTTCCAGACCACCCGGTCCATCTCCATCGGGTCGATGTGCACGTCGGGCAGGCCCGGCACGGTCTCGATGTCGAGAGAGATCCCCTTCAGCTCGCTGGCGCAGCGCACCACGGTCATGGCCTCCAGGACGACGTCGATCAGGCTCACCGGTTGCCGCTCGAGCGACAGGCGCCCGGCCTCGACGTGTCGCGCGTCGAGCACGTTCAGGGCGACCCGCAGCACGTGCCGCGCGCTGGCGTGAACGCGCCGTACCAGCTCCGCCTGCTCGGCGGTGAGCCGTCCCGAGCGGGGCTCGAGGACGATCTCGGCCATGGCCTGGATCATGCCGAGCGGGTTCTTGAGGTCGCGGACGACCCCGGAGATGAAGCCGGTGAGGAGCTGCTCGCGCCGGTGCGCCTCCTCGGCTTCCTGCTCCGCGGCTCGTGCGCGCTCGACCAGGTGACCGAAGAACAGGGCGACGACGAACAGAAATGGCACCTGCAGCAGCGTCGCGCTGGAGAGCGCCGCGGCAGCACCGAGCCCGCGCGCCGTCGAATAGAGGTGGAGCAGACCGATCACGGCGGCCGTGGCCGCCACCATGGCCGTGCGGTCGCTGAGCGTGGCGATGAAGATGACCACGAAGTAGAGAAGGAAGAAGTCGCTCGGCACCCCGCGGGCGAGCGACAGGGCGATCGAGACCGAAACCGCGTCGAAGAGCGCTATGCCCATCACCAGACGCTTCTGCGAGCGCGCGCGGCTGAGCAACGCGGGCACCGCCAGGTTCGATGCGAGGTAGAACGCGAGGAACGGTCCGGCGACGATCGGGTTGTCGCGCAGCGCGCCGTGAAGGAGTACGAGATAGGTGGTGGCGACGATCAGGATCCAGCGCAGAAGCAGAAGCATCCGTCGATCCCTTCCTAGATCCTGGTGGTGGCGCACTGACTGCATTCTGGCTGTTCGCCCTGTCTTCGGCCTCTGGCTAAGCAATGGCCGTACCGGCCCGGAGGTCTCGATTTTCTCTTGATTTCGACGGATGACTTGACCGACTTGTCGGACAAGGCTGGCACGTTCTCGTCCTTGGAGCGTTGCATCTTTGCCGCCTCGACGAAGATCAGACTCTGCCCGGTGAAAGCGAGGAGCGTATGAGCGGCACACTGCGATCTTGTCCGGCTTGCGGCCAGGCGATCAGCCCCACGGACCCCGACGCCCTGCTGGTGGCCGAAATGGTGCCGCCGCCGCGGCGCGGCGGCGCGGCCGTCGTCGCCCGCGACGTCTTCCTCCACCGCGGGTGCTTCCGGCCCGGAGATCCGCGGTTCGCGGAGATCGCCGAGCGCGCGGGAAATCGATCGTCTCGCCCTGCGGACGGCGACGCGGAGTCCTGAGGCGCCTCGGCCCCGCGCCCGCGCCGTGGGCGCGGGCGGCGCTCGACGAGCACGCTCCTGGTTTGACGCGGGCCCGTCCGGCGGTGTTACAAATCAGGATCTCACGCGCCCAGCCGAGCCGGCGGAAAGGAAGAGACATGACCGAGGACATCGTCGCCATCGAGCAGGTTCTCTATCGCTACTGTCACGCCGTCGATCGTGGGACCGCCGACGAGGTGGCCGCGCTGTTCCACGAGCGGGGAACGCTGGTGCCGATCTACTCCGGCGAGGCGCCGCGTCAGGGGCGTTCCGCCATCCGGGAGTGGTACGCGACTTACATGCGTGACTTTCGTTCCACCGTCGACCATCTGCGGCACTGCGTCGCCAGCCCGGCCATCGAGGTATCGGGGAACGAAGCCACCGCTCGCACTTACCTGATCGCCGACTGCATCCCGAAGTCGACGGGTAAGCCGGTGATCGTCGCCGGGCTCTACGAGGATCGATTCGTCAAGGACGGCGGGCGCTGGTACTTCGCGGATCGGCGGATCCACGTATTCCACTCGATGGAGCCGCCGAAGGCGGCGCAGCCGGTGGCGGGGCGCTGACGCGGCGAGCCGCGCGAGCCGCTCGCCCGCTTGCCCGGGCGAGCGGGCTCTTCGGTCTGCGGGGCGAGGTCGAGAGAGCGCGCCCGGCCGGGTCGCGCCCGCGGCTTCAGCCGTAGAGGGCTTCGGCGATCCGGCGGTTGTAGAACGCGAATTTCTCCACGGGAACTCCGTAGAAGGGCCCCACCAGACTGAAGGAGTCGGCGAAGCGGGAGATGCGCTGCACCGCGCCGCGGATGTCGTCGATCGCTCCGACCAGCGCGAACTTCTCCACCATGGCGTCGGTGCAGGCGCGGCGCATCCCGGCCTCGTCCCCGGCTTCGCACGCCCGCTGGATCGCGCGCGCCTCGCTGCCGAAGCCGCACTCGGCGAAGTAACGCTCGTACTGCGCGAACTTGGCGTAAAAGACGATCGTGGGGCGCATGTCCTCGATGCACTCCCGCCTGTCGCGTCCCGGAGCTACGAACAGCCACACGTTCAGGTCGAAGTTCTTGCGGTCGCGGCCGCCGCGGGCGAGGCCCTTGGCCAGGTTGGCCACCACGCGCTCGGTGATCCACTGCTCGCACCAGATCGGGTGCCCCGGGAGCCCGTCGGCGATCTCGCCCGCCAGGCGGCAGGCGGCCTCGAAGACCGCCGGAATGTAGATCGGGATGTCGGCGCGCACCGGAGGCGCGAGGGTGCGGAACTCGCTCAGGTCCAGCTTGTAGTACTGGCCTTCCCAGCGGCCCAGCTCGCCGGTGTGACCCTGGCGAATGATCCGGCGGGTGATCTCGACGCATTCCCGCAGGTGCGGGATCGGCTTGCCGTAGTGAACGCCGTGCCAGTCCTCGTTCCACGCGCGCACCGCCGGGCCGATGCCGAGCACGGTGCGGCCGCCGCTGATCCGGTCGAGGTCCAGGGCGGCGCACGCGGTCTCGAGCGGAGTGCGCGGGAACGCGAGCGCGACCCCGCTGCCGAGCTTGATGCGGCTGGTGGCCATCGCGGCCGCCGCCAGCGGCAGGAACGGCGGGCCCCAGAGCTGCGGCGCCCAGACACCTTCGAGGCCCATCTGCTCGCACTGCCGCGCCGTCTCCGCGAGCATCGCCGCGGGTAGTGGCAGCACGGTTCCCCAGAACTTGAGCTTCTTTTTCGTTTCCATATGCGGCTCCTCGGCTTATCCGAGTGCGCCGGCGAAGTCACCTGTCGAACCCCGTCGAACGTCGCAGCTTGACCGTCGGGCGCGAGATGGGGTACGCGCGATCTTCGGCCAGTCGTACGGGAGAACCGATGCCAGACGAGTCCTCAGCGCGGCCCGCGGGCGGTACGGCAGTCCAGGATCTCAGGGTCATCGAGTGCGGCGAAGGAGTCTCGGCCGCGTTCGCGACCAAGGTGCTCGCCGACCTGGGCGCCGACGTCGTCAAGGTCGAGCCGCCCGAGGGGGATGCCCTCCGCCGCCGCGGTCCGTTTCCGCGCGGCGAACCGAACCCCGAGGCGAGCGGCAGCTTCCTCTACCTGAACGCCAACAAGCGCGGCGTCTCCCTGGATCTCCGCCGTGACGAAGGCCGCGACGCGCTCGGCGCGCTGCTGCGCGATGCCGACGTGTTGATCCACAACGTGGTGCCGCGGCGCCGCGCGGAGCTCGGCCTGGCGAGCGACGACCTCACGCGCCGTCATCCGGCACTCATCGTGACGGCGATCTCGCCGTTCGGCGACGGCGGGCCGCACTCGATCTACAACGCGCACGAGCTGACCGTCGCCAATGCCTCCGGCTGGGCGTTCCTGAGCCCCGGCGCCTCCCCTCATCCCGAGCTGCCGCCGCTCAAGGCGTTCGGCAGCCAGCACGAGATGCAGGGCGGGCTGCACGCCAGCATGACGACGATGGCCGCGCTCCTCTCCCGGCGAAGGACCGGCAAGGGACAGGCGATCGAGGTGTCCGAGCAGGAATCCGTGGCGGCGATGCTCGAGATGAACTTCATGCACTGGACCTACTCGGGCCGCGAGACCTCGCGCTGCGGCAACCGCCTGCTCGGCCCCTGGTTCATCCTCGACTGCGCCGACGGCCAGTGCTTCGTCGTCTGCGTCGAGGAGCACCAGTGGCAGGCGCTCGTCGAGTTCATGGGCAACCCGGAGTGGGCGAAGGAGGAGATCTTCAAGGACCGGATCGCCCGCGGAACGAACATGGACGCGCTCTACGCGCTGATGAGCGAGTGGGCGAGCACCTGGAAGGCGCGGGACCTCTTCCGCGAAGGGCAGGAACGGCGCATTCCGTTCGCCCCGGTCAATCGCATGGGAGAGATCTACGCGGACGAGCACCTGAAGAGCCGCGGCTTCTTCGTCGACATGACCCATCCGGCCGCGGGCAGCTACCGGATCCCCGGCGTGCCGTTCCGCTCGAAGGTCGGGAGCCACGCGCTCCGCCGCCCGGCGCCGCGTCTCGGCGAGCACAACGCGGAGCTGATCGCCGGCAAGGCGGATCGCTAGATCCCGCTCCCAAGGAGTGAACCGATGGCCACTGCTCCCCTCGACGGCGTGAGAGTCCTCGACTTCACGTGGGCCTGGGCGGGACCGTTCGCGACGCTCCAGCTCGCGCACCTCGGCGCCGAGGTCATCCGGCTCGAGACCGCGAAGCGGCCGTGCGTGACGCGGTCGATCCCGCCGTTCGCCGACAACCAGCCGGGGCCGAACCGCGCCGGCTATTTCAACCAGTACAACCAGGGCAAGCGCAGCCTGACGCTCGACATCCGCTCGCCGGCGGGCACCGAGATCGTGAAGCGCCTGGTGAAGGTCAGCGACGTCGTCGTCGAGAACTTCGCGGCCGGCGTGATCGGGCGCATGGGCTTCGGTTACGACGCGCTGCGCGCGATCAAGCCCGACATCATCATGCTGTCGATCTCGGGCTACGGGCAGACCGGGCCTTACAGCAGTTACATCGGCTACGGACCGCCCGCGGGCGCGTTCGCGGGCTTCTTCTCGACGACCGGATACGAGGGCCTGCCGCCGTCGGAGATCGGCATCTCGTACGCCGACCCGAACGCGGGCGTGTGGGGCGCGAACCTCGTGCTCGCGGCGCTCCTGCACCGCGAGGCGACCGGCGAAGGACAGTACATCGACCTCTCGCAGTGGGAGGCGGCGCTGATGATGATGGGCGAGGGCCTGATGGAGCACGCGATGAACGGCCGCACGCCCGAGCGCATCGGCGATCACGACCCGCAGATGGCGCCGCACAACACGTACAAGGCGCTCGGCGACCAAGAGAAGTGGGTCGGCATCTCGGTCGGCGACGAAGCGGAATGGCGGGCGCTCTGCGAGGCGATGGCTCGACCCGGGCTCGCCGACGATCCGCGCTTCCGCACGATGGCGCTGCGCAAGCAGAACGAGGCCGCGCTCGACGAGATCATCACCAGCTGGACGAGCACGCGCGATCGCTGGGAGACGACGCGGGCGCTGCAGCGAGCCGGCGTGGCGGCCTATCCCGCGCTCAGCAACAAGGACCTCGCCGAGAACGAGCACCTGCACGAGCGTGGCTTCCTCGTCGCGCTCGAGCACCCCGAGGTCGGCAAGCGGATCCACGCCGGGGTTCCCTGGACGATGTCGGGGACGCCGACGAGGGTCCGCAAGGTGGCGCCGCTGCGCGGCGCCGACACCGACTCCGTGCTCGGCGACCTGCTCGGATACTCGCCGGCCGAGATCGAACGGTTCCGCGCCGACGGCGTTCTCACCTGACGCGCGCGAGCGGCGGGCGGCCCGGATCGGCAGGTCGCTCGCGCGGCTGCATGCGATCGACGAAGGAGGGCCGAGACATGGATCTCGCGGAAATCGAGCGGCGGCTGATTCGTCTGGAAGACATCGAGGCGATCAAACAGCTCAAGGCCAGATACTGCGAAATCTGCGACGACGACCACAATCCGCAACGCATCACCTCGGTATTCGCCGAGGACGGAATCTGGGAAAGCGCGGAGTTCGGGACCGCCCGAGGGCACGCGGAAATTCGCCGGCTGTTCCAGGGGTTCCAAAAGCTGATCCAGTTCTCGCAGCACAACGTCATGAACCCGATCATCGCCGTCGATGGCGACCGGGCGACGGGCGAATGGTATTTCCTGGGCCCGTTCACGTTTCGCGAGGGGCCTCAGGCCAGGTGGCTGGCGCTGCAATACAAGGACGACTACGTGAAGCTTCGCGGCGAGTGGAAATACCAGCACCTGCGGGTCAACCTGAGGCTGGCGGCCCCCTATGACGAGGGGTGGGCCGGGCAGCGGATCGCTCCCGTCCGGTAAGCAACACGCCGCCGGCAAGGGACCGCTACCCGCCGTTCGCCGGGCGGGTCCCGTCACCGCCGAGGGAGGAACTGCGATGGCCACCGTGAACACCGTTCTCGGACCGATCGACGCCGGTCGGCTCGGCGAGACCATGTCTCACGTGCATCTGACGATCGACGTCACGTGCTGGTTCCATCCCCCCGATTCGGGAGTGCTCCGCGGCCTCAGCGAACAGAAGCTCGATCTGCGGAACCTGGGGATGGCGCGGCGAAACGCGATGCTCTTCAAGGACAATCTGGTTCAGGACGATCTCGACCAGACGATCCGCGAGGTGGAGCAGTACACGCGCGCCGGCGGCCAGACTCTGATCAATTGCGACTTGCCCGGGATGGGGCGCGACCCGATCGCCCTGCAAAAGATCGCCCGCGCCACCGGACTCAACATCGTCGCCTCCACCGGATGGTACGTGCAGGCGTCTCACCCGCCGGCGATCGCCGCCAAGAGCGTGGCGGAGCTGGCCGACATCATGATCCGGGAGATCACGGTCGGCATCGGCAACACCGGGATCAAGGCCGGCAACATCGGCGAGATCGCGATGAGCGGGCAGCCGCACGAGCCCTTCCAGCCGGGGGAGGAGAAGGTGCTGAGGGCCGCGGCTCGCGCCCAGAAGGCGACCGGTGTGTCGCTGACGGTCCATCCCAACTTCCTCGGCAATCACTGGGACACCTACATCGACGTGCTCGAAGCCGAGGGCGCGAACCTCGCCAAGTGCTACATGTCGCACCTCGGCTTCTATCCCGACGTCAACGTGGCCAAGCACGTGCTCGAGCGCGGCGTCGGCTTCGTCTCGTACGATCAGCTCGGGCACGAGGAGTTGTTCGAGAACGTGCTCGGGCCGGGCGTCGGCTTCTCGACCGACAAGGAAGAGGTGCGCTGCGTGGTGGAGCTGCTGAACGCCGGTTACGCCGATCAGGTGCTGCTGGGCGCCGAGGTGGCGATGAAGACCTGCTTCCAGGAGTACGGCGGATGGGGGTACTCGCACGTGCACGACAACATCATCCCGTGGCTGAAGTCGCTCGGTGCCTCCGACGAGCAGGTCCGCTCGATGATGGTGGGGAATCCGCGCCGCCTGCACGCCTCGGGCTAGACGTGCAGCCCGCGCCCGCGCGCCGTCAGAGGTGCTGACGGAACCCGGCGATGACGTGCCCCATCGCCTCGCTCTGCGTCGGCTCGACGTAGAGCGGCGACTGATCGTACGGCATCTGCACGAGCTTCTCGGGCTCGTCCCGGAAACGCGTTGACACCGGAGAGCCCCTGAGAGTATACGACGTATACATGGCGAAGACGGCGACGAGGGCTCGCATCCTCAGCGAGGCGCAGGAGGTCGTGACCGAGCAAGGCGCGAGCGCCGTGACCATGCGGGGGGTGGCGGCACGCGTCGGCGTGACTCCCATGGCGCTCTACCGGCACTTTCCGAACCGCGAGGCGCTGCTCGGGGCGATCGTCGAGGAGGCGCAGGCGACCTTTCTCCACCACCTCCAGCGGGCGATGGCGGAGCCCACGGCGGCCGCGCGCTTGTTCGCCTCGGGCCAGCAGTACCTCGCCTTCGCGCTCGGTCACCCGCGGCGCTACGCGGTGCTGTTCCTCGACGTCCGGCCGCAGGCTCCGGGCGCGGCGCCGGGGGATTGCGCCTGGCAGAGCGCCGCGACCTTCCGGTTCCTGGTCGACCGCATTCGCGACTGCGCCGCCGAGGGCGTGCTCCGCGTCGACGATCCCGAGGAGGCCGCGCTGACCGTCTGGGCTCACGTCCACGGCCTGGTGTCGCTCTACCTGACCGGGAAACTGGCGATCGGCGAGGCCCGTTTTCGCGCCCTCTACGAGCGCTCCATCCTCGGCCTCGTCCGCGCGTTCGGCTGGCCGGACACGGCGCCCGTGGCCGGACGTCGCGCCGCCGAGCCGGCGAATCTACGCCGTAGACGCAAGGGAGGACTTTCCCGATGACGCGAATCGGCGAGCCGTGGCGCCCGGGCGCCGTGCCGGAGCGCTGGGACGCGGTCGTGATCGGTTCCGGGATCGGCGGGCTCGCCGCGGCCGCGCTGCTCGCGCGCCACGGCAAGCGCCGCGTGCTCGTGCTCGAGCGCCACTATACGGCGGGCGGCTTCACCCACGTCTTCCGGCGGCCGGGCTACGAGTGGGACGTCGGCGTTCACTACATCGGCGGCGTGCATCCGGGCGGCGCGCTCCGTCGCTTCTTCGACGACGTGACCGACGGCGCGCTCGAATGGGCGGACATGGGCGACGTCTACGACTGCGTCGCCATGGGCGGGAAGCGCTACGACTTCCCGCGCGGCCGCGGCGCGCTCGAGGCCGAGGTCACTCGCCGTTTCCCAAGCGAGCGCGACGCCGTCCACCGCTACTTCGAGCTCGTCGAGGAGACGGTCGACGTCACGCGGGCCTTCTTCCAGGCGAAGGCCATGCCGGCGCTGCTCGCGCCGCTGGCGCGGCCGCTCGCCCGGCGGCGCTTCGCCGCGCTCGCGGCCCGTACCACGCGCGAAGTCCTGGAGTCGCTGACCGCGAACCAGCGGCTGATCGGCGTCCTCACGGCGCAGTGGGGCGACTACGGCCTCCCGCCGGCGGCGAGCAGCTTCGCGATCCACGCGCTCGTGGCCCACCACTATTTCTCCGGCGGGTCGTATCCCGTCGGCGGTGCGGGCCGCATCGCGGAGACGATCCTGCCGGTCATCGCGGCGGCTGGCGGGCGCGTGCTGATCAACGCCGAGGTCGGCGCGATCGTCCTCGAGGGGCGCCGCGCGGTCGGCGTCCGCATGGCGAAGAGCGGCGAGGTGATCCGCGCGCCGCTCGTGGTCAGCGACGCCGGGGTCGCCAACACCTTCGGCCGTCTGCTCCCGGCCGACCTCTCGGCCGTGTCGGCGATTCGCGCCGACCTGGGTGCCGCGCCGACCTCGACGGCGCACGTCGCGCTCTACGTCGGCCTGCGCGGCACGGCGCGCGAGATCGGCCTGCCGCGCGCGAATCTGTGGGTCCACCCCGACGAGCACCACGAGCGGACGGTGGCCGCCGCGGCGGCGGCGCCGCTGGCGCCCGGCTCCGCCTTCATCTCCTTCCCGTCGGCCAAGGACCCCGACTTCGAGCGCCGCCATCCCGGGCGCGCCACCGTCGAGGTCGCGGCGTTCGTTCCCTGGACGGCATTCTCGCGCTGGGAGGGCACGCGCTGGCACAAGCGGGACGCGGACTACGACGCCGCCAAGGCGCGCCTCGCGGCGCACCTGCTCGGCCTGCTCGAAGCCCACGTGCCCGAGGTGCGCGGCCGCGTGGAGCACGCCGAGCTTTCGACGCCGCTCAGCACCCACCATTTCGCCGCCCACCCGCAGGGCGCCATTTACGGCCTCGCGCACGATCCGGGGCGTTTCCGCCGCGCCTGGCTTCGTCCGCGCACGCCCGTGCGCGGACTCTTTCTCACCGGCGCCGACGTCGCGACCGCCGGCGTCGGCGGCGCGCTCATGGGGGCCGTCATGTGCGCCTCGGCGATCCTGCGCCGCAACCTGGTGCAGGCCATCGGCCGCGCCTCGCAGCTTCGGCTGACGGGCCAGGACCCGGCGAGGTCGCCGAGCTTGTCGCGAGCCGCTCCGTAGATCGAGCGAGGGAGAACGATCCATGCCGACGCTCTTCACGAGGATCATCGAGGGTGAGCTTCCGGCCCGTTTCGTGTGGAAGGACGAGCGCGCCGTCGCCTTCCTGACGATCGAGCCGCTGCGTCCGGGGCACACGCTGGTCGTGCCTCGGCAGGAGGTCGATCACTGGCTCGACGCCGACGGGTCGCTGCGCGACCACCTGATGGCCGTCTGCCACGCGGTCGGCCGCGCGATCGAGCGCGCCTATCGGCCGCCGAAGGTCGGCCTGCTGCTCGCCGGGCTCGAGGTGCCGCACCTGCACGTTCACGTGTTTCCGCTCTACGAGCTCGCCGACATCGACATCGCGAAGGTGGACCGCCGGCCGCGGCCCGAGGATCTCGACGACGCGGCCGAGAAGATCCGTACCGCCCTCGGCGAGCTCGGTTACTCCGCGGTCTCGCGCTGAAGGCGGCGCCGGTTTTGACACCAGGCGCTTTCGCTGATAGCGGCCCAGGTGGTCGGCGAGATCCGGCAGCGCTACGGTGACGTGTTCAACTGGGGCCCGATCTGACATGGCGACCGACTTCGGCGTCCTCTCGTTCGGCGCGTACCTGCCGCGCGCGCGCATGCAGCGCAAGGCGATCGCGGCGGCCAACGGCTGGTTCAACGCGGGGCTGCGCGGGCTCGCCAAAGGCGAGCGCGCGATCGGCAACTGGGACGAGGACACGATCACGATGGCGGTCGAGGCCGCGCGCGACTGCCTCGGCGACCGGGACCGCACGGGCCTGCGCCAGCTGGTGCTCGCGTCGACCACTCATCCGTTCGACGACCGGCAGAACGCGACCGTGGTCGCGACCGCGCTGCACCTGCCGAGCGCGCTGCGCACCGCGGACGCGGCCGGCAGCCTGCGGGCCGGCACCGGCGCGCTGGTGGCGGCGCTCGAGGGGCGCGACCGGACGCTGGTCGTCGCCGCCGACATGCGCCGCGCGAAGGCGGGCGGCACCCAGGAGATGCTTTACGGAGACGGCGCGGCCGCGATGCTGGTCGGCGAGGGCACGCCGATGGCGCGGCTACTGGGCGCGCATGCCGAGTCGGTCGACTTCGTGCACCAGTACCGGATGCGCGACCGCGACACCGACTACGGGTGGGAGGAGCGTTGGATCCGCGACGAGGGCTACTTGAAGATCGTGCCCCGCGCGGTTGCCGCGCTGCTCGAGCGCTGCGGCGTCGAGCCGGGGTCGATTGCGCACTTCTGCCTGCCCGGCACGCTGTCGCGGGTGCAGGCGGCGGTCGCGAGGAAGTGCGGGCTGCCGGAAGGCGCGGTGCGCGATCCGCTCGGCGCGACGGTGGGCGACACCGGCGCGGCGCACCCGCTGCTGATGCTGGCGGCCGCGCTGGAGGACGCCAGGCCCGGCGACCGGATCCTGGTGGCCGGGTTCGGCGAAGGCTGCGACGTGCTGCTCCTGGAGGCCGGCGCGATCGTGGCCGATTCGGTCGCGCGGCGCGGCGTCAAGGGCGCACTCGCCGACCGGCGCGAGGAGTCGAACTACCTGCGCTGGCTGTCGTTCACCGGTACGATCGACCTGGAGCGCGGCATGCGCGCCAAGGTCGACAAGGCGACCGCGATGACGGTGCTCTACCGCAACCGCGACATGATCGAGGGCCTGGTCGGGGGCAAGTGCCGCGCCTGCGGCACGGCGCAGTACCCTCGACAGCGGTACTGCGTGAACCCGGCCTGCAACGCGCTCGACAGCCAGGACGACTACCTGTTCTCGGAGCGGACCGGCAAGGTCATGTCGTACACCGCCGATGCGCTGACCTACAGTCCGGATCCGCCGACCTACTTCGGCATGGTGCAGGTCGATGGCGGCGGGCGCATGCTGATGGACTTCACCGAGGTCGATCCCGCAACGGTCGACGTCGGGCTCCCGGTGCGCATGGTGTTCCGGATCAAGGAGGCGGACCCCAAGCGGGGTTTCGTGCGGTACTTCTGGAAGGCGGCGCCCATCCGGGCGTGACGTCGAGGAGCGCGAGATGGCGAGCGGAATCAAGGACAAGGTGGTCATCCTCGGGATGGGCTGCTCGAAGTTCGGCGAGCGCTGGGACGCGGACGCGCAGGACCTGATGGTCGAGGCGTTCGAGGAGGCGCTCCGGGACGCGGGCATCGACCGCAAGCAGATCGATGCGGCGTGGCTGGGCACCGCGGTCGAGGAGCAGCACCTGGGCAAGTCGGCCGTGCCGCTGGCGATGACGCTGCGGCTGCCGTACATCCCGGTGACGCGGGTCGAGAACTACTGCGCGACCGGCACCGAGGCGCTGCGCGGCGCGGTCTACGCGGTCGCCTCGGGCGCCGCCGACATCGCGCTCGCGCTGGGCGTCGAGAAGCTGAAGGACACCGGCTACGGCGGCCTGCCGCAGCGCAGCCGCGGCGCGCTCAACGACCTGTTCTGGCCGAACCTGTCGGCGCCGGGCTCGTTCGCGCAGCTCGCCGCGGCCTACCGCGCCAAGCACGGCGTGAACAAGGACGACCTGAAGCGCGCCATGGCGCACATCTCGGTGAAGAGCCACGCGAACGCGGCGAAGAACGCGAAGGCGCACCTGCGCAACCAGATCACCGAGGAGGACGTGCTCGGGGCGCCGATGATCGCCGAGCCGCTGGGGCTGTACGACTGCTGCGGGGTGTCCGACGGATCGGCCTGCGCGATCGTGACCACGCCCGACATCGCGCGCGGCCTCGGCAAGAAGGACCTGATCGCGGTCAAGGCGCTGCAGCTCGCGGTGTCCAACGGCGAGGAGGTCCAGTTCGACCGGTGGGACGGCTCGTACTTCGCGACCACCCGCGTCGCCGCCGCGCGCGCGTACAAGGAGGCCGGCATCACGAGGCCGCGCGAGCAGGTGTCGCTGGTCGACGTGCACGACTGCTTCTCGGTGACCGAGCTGGTGACGATGGAGGACCTGCAGCTGTCAGCCGAGGGCACGGCGATCAAGGACGTGCTCGACGGGTTCTTCGACGCCGACGGCAAGCTGCCGTGCCAGATCGACGGCGGGCTCAAGTGCTTCGGCCACCCGATCGGCGCGTCCGGCCTGCGGATGGTCTACGAGATGTACCTGCAGCTGTCCGGCCGCGCGGGCGAGCGCCAGCGTCCGGCGCCGGTCTGGGGGATGACGCACAACCTCGGCGGCTTCCCGAGCCAGAACGTCTCGTCGGTGACGATCGTCGGGCGGTACGGCGCCTGAGGCGGCGGGCTTTGCCCGCCGCCTCGTTCGTCTTCAGCGCCGCGCGCGATCGACCCGGTTGGCGAACGTGGCCATGGTCAGCATTCAACACTGAACGAGAGAAGGTCTACCATGGGTTTTGCACATCAGAATACCCTGCGCGGCAAGACGGCCGTCATCGGCGCGGGATTGTCCGAGGTCGGCCGCGTTCCGGGCAGGAGCCCGTTATTGCTCGCTGCCGACGCAGCCAGAAAAGCATTGGCCGATGCCGGCGTCCGTAGAGACCAGGTCGACGGTGTACTGGCGAGCGCCGCCTTTGCGTCATCATTCCATCGCTTCAGCGTCGCCTTCAGCGAATACTTCGGCATTCAGCCGACGTTCTCGAACACCTTGCAGGTATCGGGCGCCACCGCAGCCACGATGTTCAACGTCGCGGCGGCGGCGATCGCCGGAGGATTGGCGGAAACCGTGCTGGTGGTAGGCGGCGACAGTCTGCTGACGGGCTTGTCGCCGGACCTCGCATTGCGCTCCATGACCGAGAGCCGGGACCAGCAGTACGAAATGCCTTTCGGTATCCCGGTCGCCAACACGTTCGCCATGACCGCGCATCGGCACATGAAGGAGTTCGGGACCACGCCCGAGCAACTGGCAAAGGTGGCGGTCATCCAGCGCGAACATGCGCGGCGCACGCCCGGCGCGCAGATGACCAAGCCCATCACGGTCGACGACGTGCTCACGTCCGGCATGGTTACTTCACCCTACCACAAGCTCGATTGCTCGCTGATCTCGGACGGAGGTGCGGCATTCGTCGTCACCTCGGTAGAGCGAGCCAAGTCACTCGGGATCAGGACGCCGGTCTACGTTCTCGGCTGCGGCGAGTGCTACACCCATGAACATATCTTCCTGATGCCTTCGCTGACCACGACGGGCGCCGTACAGTCCAGCCGCAAGGCATACGAGATGGCCGGTTACGGTCCGGCCGACATGGATGTCGCCGGCGTGTATGACTGCTTCACGGGCACCGTGATCATGATGCTGGAGGACCTCGGCTTTTGCCCGAAGGGCGAGGGCGGCCGTTTCGTCGAGGACGGTCAGATGACCTACGGCGGAGCGATTCCGTGCAACACGCACGGCGGCTTGCTTGCCTTCGCACATTCCGGCGTGCCGGGCGGCTTGTTCCATTTCTACGAAACGATTCGGCAGCTGCGGGGCGAGTGCGGAGAACGGCAGGTTGCGGATGCCGGCCTGGGGCTGGTGCACAGCCTCGGTGCGGGGTTTGCGACCAATGCGACGACTATTCTGGGAACGGAGGCCACATTATGATCAAGCCGGAAGAGGCGCTGATCAAGCCCTTGCCTATTCCGGACGGCGACACCGCGACGTTCTGGAAGGGATTGAGCCAGGGTGAACTGCTGCTGCAGCATTGCCTGGAGTGCCGGCACGTACAGTATTACCAGCAGGGCATGTGCCGGCACTGCGGCTCGGTCCGGCTCGAACACCGGGCCGCCAGTGGACGGGGCAAGGTGTATTCGTACAGCGTGGTCTATCGCGCGCCGGGGCCTGCCTTCAAGAATGACACGCCGTATGCCGTGCTGCTCGTGGAGCTGGAGGAAGGACCGCGCATGATCAGTTCCCTCGTGGGCGGCGATCCCGAACGGGTGACCTTCGACATGCCGGTGCAACTCGTGTGCGAGAAGGTCAGTGATGTAATTACGCTGCCGCGATTCAAGCCGGCTTGAACCATGCACACTCCTCGTCGTGCGCTGGGAGAATCGTCGAGGGCTGGTCGCGATGCGACCAGCTTGTCGCGCGCCGCCGTGGCTCAGCGGAGGCGCCGAGCGCGCTGACGGGTTGGAGGGCGAGGTTATCTGCCTTGCCAGATCGGCTTGCGTCTTTCCGCAAACGCGCGCGGGCCTTCCACCGCATCGGCGCTACGGTAGACCGGCTCGTGGAATGCCATCGCGGCCTGGAAGCCTTCTTCGCAGCCTAGGCTCATGGCGGCGAGCACCGACTGTTTGGCAGCGATCACCGACAGCGGCGCATTGTCGCGGATCGACGCGGCGAGCGCTCTCGCGCGTTGGCGCACGGCGTCGGACGTGGCTTCGACGTAGTTGACGAAACCCAGGGCCTGAAACCGCTCGATCGGCATCAATTCGCCGGTGAGCACCAGTTCCATCAGTATCGGCTGCGGCATCATGGAGACCAGGGGCACGGCCCACGGAGAGCCGCGTCCCATTTTGACCTCGGTGATGCCGAGGCGGGTCCCGGTCAGGCCCACGCGCAAATCGGAATTCAGCGACAGCATCATGCCGCCGGCAGTCGCATGACCCGTCATCGCGGCGATGATGGGTTGCCGGACGCGGCGCATGCGCTGATGCATGGGATCCTTGATCAGGGTGAGGACGTCCCTCCCTTGTTCCGCCTTGATGCGGGCCGCCTCCTTGAGGTCCATGCCGGCGCAAAAGGTGCCACAGTCCGCGGAAGTGAGGATGACCGCACGGATCGATGCGGACGCATCCACCGCTTCCCACAGGTCATGAAGCCGGTTGGACGCGCTCACGGACAAGGCGTTGCGTGCTTCCGGTCGGTTGAGCGTGATGGTGGCGATGCCATCCGCCTCCTCGAACAGGACGTCGTTGTCACTCATGGAAACCTCGATGGGTGTTCGACTCGGAGTGGCTCAACTCGCGGCGTACTTGCGCAGTTCCGTCTTCGCGATGGCTTCGCGGTGGACTTCGTCCGGCCCGTCGCCGATGCGCAGGAAGCGCGCGTAGATCCACGCGCGCGCCAGCCCGACGTCGTTGGTCGTGCCCATGCCGCCGTGCACCTGGATCGCGCGGTCGATGACGTTGAGCGCCATGTTCGGCACCGCGACCTTGGCGACGGCGATGGCGGTGCGCGCGGCCTTGTTGCCGAGCTTGTCCATCATGTCGGCCGCTTGGAACGTGCACAGGCGCGCCTGCTCGATCTCGATGCGGGATCTGGCGATGTCGGCGCGCACGGTGTCGAATTGCGAAAGCTGGCGGCCGAAGGCAACGCGGTTGTTGGCGCGCCGGCACAGGGTTTCGAGCGCGCGCTCGGCGAGCCCGACGAGCCGCATGCAGTGATGGATGCGGCCGGGGCCGAGCCGGCCCTGGGCGATCTCGAAGCCGCGGCCCTCGCCGAGCAGCATGTTCTCGGCGGGCACGCGCACGTTCTCGAACAGCACTTCGCCGTGTCCGCCGTAGTGCGGCTCGACATCGTTGAAGACCGGCAGCGGTCGCACGATGGTGATCCCCGGCGTGCCGCGCGGCACGAGGATCATCGACTGCTGAAGGTGCTTGGGGGCCGAGGGGTCGGTCTTGCCCATGAGGATGAAGATCGCGCAGCGCTGGTTCAGGACTCCCGAAGAAAACCACTTGCGCCCGTCGATCACGTACTCGTCGCCATCGCGCCGGATGCTGGTCTGGATGTTGGTCGCGTCCGACGATGCGACCGCGGGCTCGGTCATGCAGAACGCCGAGCGGATCTCGCCGGCGAGCAGCGGGCGCAACCAGCGCTCTTTCTGCTCCGGCGTGCCGTACTTCGCGAACACCTCCATGTTGCCGGTGTCCGGGGCGCTGCAGTTGAATACCTCCGGCGCGATCAGTGAGCGACCCATGACCTCGCAGAGCGGCGCGTATTCGAGGTTCGTCAGGCCCGGGCCTTCCTCGTACGATTTCGGCAGGAACCAGTTCCACAGACCAGCCTCCCTGGCCCTGGCCTTGAGTTCATCCATGAGCGACGGCGTCGTGAAGGGGTCATCCGCCTTCTCGGCTCGCTCGAAGTAAGGCGCTTCCGCCGGATAGACGTGCTCTTCCATGAAGGCCGTCAACCGGTCGCGTAGCTCGACGATCCGACTGCTCAGTTCGAATCCCATGCCGGTCTCCCCCTGCCTTGCGTCGTGTGTTACTCTTGCCCCGTTTACGGCCATGACCGTCCGTCCGGTCCGACCTAGTCCATCATGGCATAATTCGAGCGGCGGCGGCGCGTCCGCGGTCGTCCCGGCGGGAGGCCGATGATGGCGCATCCTTCGAGCACCGGCCAGGTCGAAACCGCGCTCAGCGCGGTGGTCCGCAAAGCGCTGCCCGGCGTACGCGGGATCGCCGGTCTCGCGCGGCTCTCCGGTGGCGGAACCCAGGAGAACTGGGCGTTCGACGGCGTTGGCGCCGACGCCCCGGTACCGCTGATCCTGCGGCGCGCGCCGGCCAACCTGCGGTGCGCGGCATGGACCGTCAGCGTGCCGATGGAGACCGAGGCCGAACTGATCCGGCGTGCGTCGGCGGCCGGCGTGCCCTCGCCATCGGTGCGCTACGTCCTGCGGCCGGGCGACGGGCTCGGGGCTGGTTACATCATGGAGCGCGTCGCCGGCGAGACCTTTCCACGGCGTATTCTGCGCGATGCCGAATACGCTGGCGCGCGCGCCGCGATGACCGTCCAGTGCGGGCGGATCCTCGCCGCCATCCAGCGGGTCGACACGCGCGGCATCGCGCACTTGCCGCTGCTGCCGGCGGCGGCACAGGTGGCGAAATTCCGCGGCATTTATCACGAGTTCCACGAACCGCACCCGGTGTTCGACGCGGCCGTCGGCTGGCTCGAGGATCACCTCCCCCCGCCCGCGCAGCCGGTGCTCGTGCACGGCGATTATCGCAACGGCAATTTCATCGTCGGCCCGGAGGGGATCCGCGCCGTGATCGACTGGGAGTTCTCGCACATCGGCGATCCCATGGAGGACCTGGGATGGCTGTGCATCAACGTCTGGCGCTTCGACGGCCTCCTTCCGGCCGGCGGTTTCGGCGAGCGAGAGGCAGTCTACGCGGCATACGAGGAAGCCGGCGGCGCCCCGGTCGAACGCAACCACGTGCGTTTTTGGGAGGTGTTCGCCTGCCTCAAGTACGGCTTGATTTGCAAGCTGTTCGTCGCCCGCCACGAATCGGGATCGGCCGCGGCGATCGAGCTCGCGTATGTCGGCCGGCGCACGTGTGAGTCCGAGATCGACATCCTAAACCTTCTGACATGAGCGCGTCATGGCCCAGAACAAACCGACCGCGGCGCAGCTGATCGGCGCTGTCAAGGCGTTTCTCGAGCACGAGATCAAGCCCGAGCTCAGGGGCCACGAGGCCTTCAATCTCATGGTCGCGCTGAAGTCGCTCGACATCGTGCAGCGTGAACTGGAAC
>JACPRU010000017.1 GCA_016189835.1 Deltaproteobacteria bacterium
CCCTCGTAGACGGCGTTGGCGCGCAGCATCGGACTCTAGAAGTCGCGGACGAAATCTTCGCGCAGGTCCACGATGAAGACCTCGGCGGCGCCGGTGCTGCGCGCCGTGCCGTCGTCCGGGGCCAGCTCCTCGCCCTGGCCGAGGTCGGCGCAGAACGCCACCACCTCGCAGCCGTAGGTCTCGATCAGCCACTTCAAGATGACCGAGGTGTCGAGCCCGCCGGAGTAGGCGAGCACCACCTTGCGGACGGAGTCCGTCATGTTCACTTCCTCCGCGACAGCCAGACCATGACCGCCTTCTGCACGTGCAGGCGATTCTCGGCCTGATCGAGCACGACGGATTGCGGTCCGTCGAGCACGTCGTCGGTGATTTCGTCGCCGCGGTGGGCGGGCAGACAGTGCATCACCAGCGCGCCGCGCTCGGCGAGCGCGAGCGTCTCGGCGTTGATCTGATAGCCGCGGAAAGCCTCGCGCCGGCGCGTTTCCTCGGCCTCCTGCCCCATGCTCGTCCAGACGTCGGTGTAGAGCGCGTCCACGCCGCGCACCGCTTCCTCGACCGAGCGCGTGACCGACACCCGCGATCCCGGCGCGTCGCGCGCGGCGGCGACGATCCGCGGGTCGGGCTCGTAGCCGGCCGGGCAGGCCAGGCGGAACTCGATGCCGAGCACGCTCGCGGCCAGCATCCACGAGTGCACCATGTTGTTGCCGTCGCCGACGAACGCGAGCCGCAGGCCGCGCAGCCGGCGGCGCTTCTCGATCAGCGTGAAGCAGTCGGCGAGCACCTGGCAGGGGTGCTCCCAGTCGGAGAGCGCGTTGATCACCGGCACCGTGGCGTTCGCGGCCAGGCCGCGCACGCTGTCGTGGGAGAACGTGCGCGCGACGATCAGGTCCACCCAGCGCGACAGGTTGCGCGCGATGTCGGCGACCGACTCGCGCTCGCCGAGCCGGATGTCGTTCGGCGCGAGGTACACGGCGGTGCCGCCGAGTTGCGCGATGCCGATCTCGAACGTCACCCGCGTGCGCAGGCTCGGCTTCTCGAAGATCATCGCCATCGCCCGCCCCTCGAGGCGCCGGTGCTTGCGCCGCGCCCGGGCCGCGGCCTTGAGCGTCTTGGCGAGCGTGAAGATCGCTTCGCAGTCGGCGCGCGACAGATCGCCGATCGACAGGAGGTCGCGCTTCATGCGCCGGCCCGCAGCACGGACTCGAGGATCTCCAGGCCTTCGTCGGCCTCGGCGGCGCTGATCGTCAGCGGCGGCAGCAGGCGGATCACGCGGTCGGCCGTGCAGTTGACCACCAGCCCGCGCTCGAGCGCGGCGGCGACGAAGGGCCGGCCGGGGCGGTCGAGCTCGAGGCCGAGGATCAGCCCCCGCCCGCGCGCGTCGCGCGCCATCGGCAGCTCGCCGCACAGCCGCTCGAGCCGCTCCAGCATCCGCCGGCCGAGCACGCGGCAGTTCTCCAGCACGCCGTCGCCGAGCAGCGTCTCGACGACGGCGACGCCGGCCGCGCAGGCGAGCGGGTTGCCGCCGAACGTCGAGCCGTGAGCGCCGGCGCCGAGCACGGCGGCGAGCGTCTCGGTGGTGAGCATCGCGCCGATCGGCACACCGCCGCCGAGCGCCTTGGCGAGCGTCACGACGTCGGGGCGGATGCCGTCCTGCTCGTGGGCGAACAGCGTCCCCGTGCGCCCCATGCCGACCTGCACCTCGTCGAGGATCAGCAGCAGCCCATGGTCGTCGCAGAGCCGGCGCACGTCGCGCAGGTAGCCCGGGGGCGGGATCACCACCCCGCCCTCGCCCTGGATCGGCTCGACGAGAATCCCCACCGTCTCCTTCCGCACCGCCTGCGACAGCGCGGCAACGTCGCCGAACGGGACGTAGCGGAAGCCGGGGAGCAGCGGCTGGAAGCCGCTCTGGTACTTCTCCTGGCCGGTGGCGCTGATCGTGGCGATCGTGCGCCCGTGGAAGGAGTTGAAGGTGGTGAGGATCTCGTAGCGTCCGCCCTGGCGTTCGGCGCCGTGCTTGCGCGCGAGCTTGATCGCCGCCTCGTTCGCTTCCGCGCCGCTGTTGCAGAAGAAGATGCGCTCGGCGAAGGAGTAGCAGGTGAGCAGCTCGCCGAGGCGCGCGGCGGGCTCGTTGTAATAGACGTTCGAGGCGTGCAGCAGCTTCTCGCTCTGCGCGCGGATGGCGCCGAGCACCCGGGGATGCCCGTGGCCGAGGTTGTTGACGGCCAGGCCGGTGAAGAAGTCGAGGTACTCGCGGCCGTCCGCGTCCCACAGCCGCGCGCCCCGGCCGCGCACGAAGGCGACGGGGTAGCGGGCGTAGACGCCGACCTGCGTCCGATCGGTCGCCTCGATGATCTCGCGGTTCGTCATCGCGCCCCCAGCCCCGAGCGCTTGGTCGCTCGCTTGCGCACCTGCCAGGTGACCTCGGTGCCGACGCCCTCCTCGGTGAAGATCTCGAGCAGCACCGCGTGGCGCTTCCGCCCGTCGATGATGTGGGTCTTCTTCACGCCGCCGCGCAGCGCCTCCACGCAGCATTCGACCTTCGGAATCATCCCCTGGCCGATCACGCCGCCCTGGATGAGCTGCGCCACCTGCTCGCTCGACAGCGTGCGCAGCAGCTCGCCGCTCGCGTCCTGGATGCCCTCGACGTCGGTGAGCAAGATCAGCTTCTCGGCGGCCAGCGCCTCGGCGATCTTGCCCGCGGCGATGTCGGCGTTGACGTTGTAGCTCTCGCCGCGCTCGCCGACCGCGACCGGGGCGATCACCGGGATGAAATTGGCGGCGTCGAGCGAGCGGATCACCGCGACGTTCACCTTGACGATCTCGCCCACCTGACCGACGTCGACGGTCTCCGGCGGCCGGCCGGGCTCCTCGACGCGGACGAGCATCTTGCGGGCGAGCAGCAGCTCGCCGTCCTTTCCCGAGAGGCCGACCGCGTGGCCGCCGTGGCGGTTGATCAAGGTGACGATCTGCTTGTTGATCTTGCCGCCGAGGACCATCTCGACGACGTCCATGGTGGCCTCGTCGGTGACCCGCATGCCGCGCACGAAGCGACTCTCGATCTCGAGCTTCTCGAGCAGCCGATCGATCTGCGGTCCGCCGCCGTGAACCACCACCACGTTGATGCCGACGTACTTGAGCAGCGCGATGTCCTCGGCGAAGCCCTCTTGCAGCTCCGCGTCGACCATCGCCTTGCCGCCGTACTTGATGACGAACGTCTTGCCGTTGAAGCGGCGGATGTAGGGCAGTGCTTCGAGCAGGACCTCGGCCTTTTCGGTGAATCGTTCCATCATGCGCGGCTCGATCGAAGGAAGGGAGGAAGGTACTCAGTTTGCGGGCGGAGTCAACAAATGGCCGGCTACGCCCGGCAGTGCCCGGTTACGCCCGGCGCGCTCACCGCGCATGCATGGGCGCCTCTGCGTCGTGCGGCCATCCGCGAATGACGCAGCTCGGTCGATGACGGCCGGAACGAAGAAGCGCGGCCCGCGCAGCGGATGAGCCGCGCGCGCGAGATGCGCCGACCGAGGCGACGCGCGCCGTGCGCGTCAGCTCCATCCGCACCACCGCCCCGGCCCCCCTCCGACCGCCGAACCTAGAGAATGTACCGGCTCAGATCCTGGTCCTGCAGGATCGCCTCGAGCCGCTCGCGAACGTAGGCGCCGTCGATCCGCACGGTTCGCCCCGGCATCTCCGGGGCGGAGAACGACACCTCGTCGAGCAGGCGCTCCAGGACCGTATGCAGCCGCCGCGCGCCGATGTTCTCGGTGCGCACGTTCACCTCGGCGGCGATGCGCGCGATCTCCTGCACCGCGTCGGGCGTGAAGTCGAGGTGGACGCCCTCGGGCTCGAGCAGCGCCACGTACTGCTTGATGAGCGCGTTCTTCGGCTCGGTCAGGATGCGCACGAAGTCGGCCTGCGTGAGCGCGTCGAGCTCGACGCGGATCGGGAAGCGGCCCTGGAACTCGGGGATGAGGTCGGAGGGCTTGGCGACGTGGAAGGCGCCGGAGGCAATGAACAGGATGTGGTCGGTGCGCACCATTCCGTACTTGGTGCTGACGGTGGAGCCCTCGACGATCGGCAAGAGGTCGCGCTGCACGCCCTCGCGAGAGACGTCGGGGCCGCCGTGGATGCCCTCGCGGCCGGCGATCTTGTCGATCTCGTCGATGAAGACGATGCCCGTGTGCTCGACGCGGCGCACGGCTTCCTTCGTCACCGCCTCGGCGTCGATCAGCCGGTTCGCCTCCTCCTGGGCGATCATCTCCATCGCCTCGCTGACCTTGACGCGGCGGCGCTTGGCCTTCTTCGGCATGAAGTTCGAGAACAGTTCCTTCAGGTTCTGCTCGATGTCCTCCATGCCCTGCGGCGTCATGATCTGCAGCATCGGGCCCGCCGAGGCGGTGGTTTCCACCTCGACCAGGCGGTCGTCGAGCTTGCCTTCGCGCAGCAAGCGGCGGAGCTTCTCGCGCGTGCCCTGCGTGTCGTCGTCGCGCTCGGCGCCGGCCGCGGCCTCGGGGCGGATGCCGACGGCGCGCGCGGGCAGCAGCAGGTCGAGGATCTTCTCCTCGGCGCCCTCGCGCGCGCGGATCTGCACCTTCTCCTTCTCTTCCCCCCGCACCATGCCGATCGCCAGCTCGGTCAGGTCGCGGATGATCGACTCGACGTCGCGGCCGACGTAGCCCACCTCGGTGAACTTCGAGGCTTCGACCTTCACGAACGGCGCCTGCGCGAGCTTGGCGAGGCGACGCGAGATCTCCGTCTTGCCGACGCCGGTCGGACCGATCATGATGATGTTCTTCGGCGCGATCTCGTCGCGCAGGTCCTCGGCGACCTGCTGGCGGCGCCAGCGGTTGCGCAGCGCGATCGCCACCGCCCGCTTGGCCGCGCGCTGCCCGACGATGTAGCGGTCGAGCTCCGAGACGATCTCGCGCGGGGTCATCGGCGTGGACTCGACGAGGCCGCGCCGCGTGCCGATCTGCGGAAGGCTTTCGGCCATGCTAGTCCCCGAGCTCCTCGACGGCGATTTCCTGGTTCGTGTAGACGCACAGCGCCGCGGCTTCCTTCATCGCTTCCTCGGCGATCCCGCGCGCGTCGAGCGAGGAGTGCTTGGCGAGAGCGCGTGCCGCGGCGAGCGCGAAGTTGCCGCCCGAGCCGATCGCCAGCATGCCGTCGTCGGGCTCGATGACGTCGCCGCTGCCGGTGATCAGCAGCGAGACCTCGCGGTCGGCGACCACGAGCAGCGCCTCGAGCCGGCGCAGGATCCGATCCGAGCGCCAGTCCTTGGCGAGCTCGACCGCGGCGCGTTTCAAGTTGCCGTGATGCTGCTCGAGCTTGGCCTCGAACTTCTCGAACAGCGTCAGGGCGTCGGCGGTGCCGCCGGCGAACCCGGCCAGCACCCGGCCCTGATAGAGGCGGCGCACCTTGCGCGCCCCGCGCTTCACGACCGTCTGGCCGAGGCTCACCTGGCCGTCGCCGGCGATCACCACCTTGCCGCGATGGCGCACCGCCAGGATCGTCGTGCCGTGAATCGCCTCTCCCGCCGGGGAGAGCCCGCTCGACCGGGCGGGGGAGTGGGAGGATCTAGCGCGCCCGCGGATGCGCATCGTCGTAGGCCTTCATCAGGTGGTCGAGGTTCACGTGCGTGTAGCGCTGCGTGGTGGACAAGCTGGCGTGACCGAGCAGCTCCTGGATCGAGCGCAGATCGGCGCCCTGGTTCAAGAGGTGCGTGGCGAAGCTGTGCCGCAGGGAATGCGGGCTCGGCGACACCGCCGTACCCGCCGCGAGCGCGTAGCGCTTGACGAAGCGCGCGACGCTGCGCGCGGTCAGCCGTCCGCCGCGGCGGTTGACGAACACCGCCGAGCGCTCGATGCACGCGGCGTGGAGCTCGCGGCGGTAGGCGCGCAACGCGTCGAGCGCGACCTCGCCGATCGGCACGATCCGCTCCTTTCGACCCTTGCCGAGCACCCGCACGCACTCGTTCTCGAGGTCGATGCTCGACCAGTCGAGGCCGACGAGCTCGCTCACCCGCAGGCCCGAGGAGTAGAGCGTCTCGAGGATCGCCCGGTCGCGCTCCGCCCAGGCCTCGCCCTGCGGCAGGCCGTTCAGCAGCCGCTCCATGTCGTCGATCGGCAGGAAGACCGGCAGCCGCTTCTCGGTCTTGGGGGCGGCGAGCTGCGCGGCCGGATCGCGGCGGATCCTGCGGCTCGCCGCGAGAAACGCGAAGAAGCCGCGGATCGCGGCCACCTTGCGCGACACCGTCGAGCGGCGCGAGGTGCGCAGCTTGGCCGCCGCGTAGGCGCGCAGGTCCTCGAGCGAGATCCGCCCCGCCGGCGCGTCGCGGCCGCCTCGCCGCGCGGCGCTCAGGAACCGGCGCAGCTCCTCGAGGTCGCCGCCGTAGCTCCGCAGCGTGTGGGCAGACGCCTGTCGTTCGGCGCGCAGGTGGCGCAGGTAGAGTTCGATCTCGGTCCGCATTCAGGAATGGCCCCGTGCGCGAGCCTATGGTAGCTGTGCCCCACCGTGGCAGCAACGTCGTTCGAGCCCGAGGAGCGCGTCACCTTCGCGAGCCGCCGCGGCAATCGCCTGGTCGGCATCGTGCACGCGGCGCGCGCGACGACGGCGGCGACTCCCGGGGTCATCCTCTGCCACGGCATGGAGTCGACGAAGGAGGGCACCAAGCACAAGCGCCTCGGCGAGATGCTGTCGAGCCGCGGCATCGCCGTCCTGCGCTTCGACTTCTCCTACGTCGGCGAGTCGGAGGGCAACTTCGCGGACCTCACGTTCCGCGGCGAGGTCGAGGACCTCGGCGGCGCCTGGGATTTCTTCCGCTCGCGGCTGCCGGGGCCGATCGGGCTGCTCGGCTCGAGCATGGGGGGGACGGTCGCGCTGCTGTTCGCGGCGCGCGAGCCGCGCGTGCGGGCGCTCGCCACGATCGCCGCGGTGGCGCATCCGGCGCGGGCCCTGGCGGAGCTCCGCCCGGCCGAGCTCGAGCGCTGGCGAAACGACGGGGTCTGCTCGCTCGGCGGCGTGCGCTTGAAGAGCAGCTTCCTCGACGACGTCGAAAGCCTCGACGTGCTCGCCGCCTGCCGCTCGATCACCTGTCCCACCTTTCTCGCCCACGGAGACGCCGACCGCGTCGTGCCCTGCGCCGACGCCGCGGAGATCGCGGCCGCGCTCGGCGGCGAGCCCCGCACGAGAATCTATCCCGGCGCCGACCACCGCTTCTCCCGGCCGGCGGACCTCGACGAGCTGCTTGCCGATCTCTGCGGCTGGCTCGAGGCGCAGCTCACGCCGAGCCGTGCGGCATGACGGCCGCCTGCCACCGCTGCGGGGCGGCGATCGAGACCGAACGGGTCGGCGTGCGCGACGCGTGCGGGCGCTGCGGCGCCTACCTGCACTGCTGCCGCAACTGCGATCTCTACGAGCCCGGCGCGCACGCCGATTGCCGCGAGCCGGGCGCCGAGGTGGTGGCCGACAAGGACGGCGGAAACTTCTGCGATTTCTTCCGGCCGTCGGCGCGGCGCGAGGGCGGGCCCGCGCGCGCCGGCGACGCCCGTGCGGCGCTCGAGCAGCTCTTCCGCAAACCATGAGCGCTCCGCAACGCACGCCGGACGGCCGGGTTCGAGCTCGAGACGGAACCGGCGCTCGGCGCCGGTGAGGAGTCTCCAGCATGCGGAAGTGGACGATTCTCGCGGTGGTTCTCGGGACGCTCGCCGGCGCCGTCGCGCTCGCGCTCGTCAATCTCGATTCCTACCTGAACCGCAACAAGGACTGGCTCGCCGGCCAGGTGGAGAGCGCGGTCGGCCGCAAAGTGAGCTTCTCCGAGATCGGCGTCCGGCTGATCGGCGGCTTCGGTGCCCGCATCCGGGACCTGAGAATCGCCGACGACGCCGCGTTCTCGAAGGAGGACTTCGTCCGCGCCGGCGACGTGCAGGTTTCGGTGAGGCTCTGGCCGGCGCTGTTCGGCCGCTACGAAGTCTCGCGCGTCGTGCTCTCCGCGCCCGAGGTGACGATCATCCGCACCCGGGACGGCTTCAACTACGACTCGATCGGCAAGCCGCGGGGCGCACCGCCGAAGCCCGCGACGGCGGCGACCCCCGACCTTCCGCCGGCCGCGCGGGCGCCGGCTTCCACTCCCGGCGCCGGGGAACAGGCGGCGTTCCTGGTCTCGCTCGTCGAGATCGAGAAGGGGCAGTTCCGCTACCTCGACCGCACCACCACGCCGCCCGGCGAGCTGCGCCTGCGCGATCTCGACTTCTCGGCATCCGACGTGAGCCTCGATCGGCCGATTCACCTGAAGCTCGCCGCCGCGCTGTTCGGCGCCGGCGAGCAAAACGTCGAGCTCGAAGGCTCGCTCGGTCCGCTCGGTTCGCCGCCGAACGTGAAGGGCGCCGCGCTCGATCTCTCGATCGACGCCGGTTCGCTGGTCGTCGACGACATGAAGAAGCTCCAAGCCGTGGCCAAAGCGCTGCCCGCCGAGCTCTCCTCCGCGGATCCCGTCTCGCTGTCGGCGAAGGTCTCGGGCAGCCTCGATCGCCCGAAGCTCGCCGCCGACCTCGACGGCAGCGGCGCCGCCATCCGCTACGGCGCCGCGTTCCAGAAGCCGAAGGGCGTGGCGCTGAAGCTCCAGGTGAGCGTCGAGCGCGCGGGCAACGCGCTCGACGTGAAGCGGCTCGCGCTGCGCATCGCCGAGCTCGATCTCGCCGGCCACGGGGTCGTGGACTCCAGCCCGGGCGGCGCGCTCGATTTCCAGATCGACAGCAAGAAGACGCCGCTCGCCGGATGGGACAAGCTGCTGCCGGCGTTCGCCGGCCACGAGGTATCGGGCAGCGTCGAGGTGCACGTGCGCGCGCAGGGCAAGACCGGCGGCAGGCGCGAAGCCCCGCAGCTCTTCGGCACGGTCGCGCTCGAGGGCGTTGCCGCGAAGCGGGCCGGCTCGCCCTACGAGATCGAGGATCTGACCACCCGCGTCGAGCTGAAGGGCGCGTCGGCGTCGATCCCGCCGACCGCGTTCCGACTCTCCGGCTCGCCGGTCGAGGTCCAGGCCGAGGTGCCGAGCTTCCGTCCCCTGACGGCGACGTTCCGCCTCGGCTCCGCGCAGCTCTCCGCCGCGTCGCTCAACTTCGCGAGCCCGACCGTCGAGAAACCGGAGGTGCTGCGCGGCCTCGATCTGCGCGGACAGCTGCGCGTCGCGGGGAACGGCCCCGAATTTCAGGGAACGCTGCGCTCGAGCGACGGCAGCCTGCGGAACTTCGACTACCGCGACCTGAGCGCCGACCTGAACCTGCGCGACCGGGTAGCCACGATCGACAAGCTCGCCCTGCGCGCCTTCGACGGGACCTACGACGGCTCGGGGCGCTACGACATGCGCGAAGCGGAGAACCCGAAGTTCGACTTCCGCTCGAGCCTCCGCGGCATGGACCTGAAGAGTCTGCTCGCCAGCCAGTCGCCCGGGTCGGAGAAGAAGATCGAGGGACAGCTCGACGCCGATCTGTCGCTGGGCGGCGCCGGCAAGGGCTGGGAGGCGATCCGGCGACAGCTGCGCGGCAACGGGCGGCTCGACGTGCGCGACGGCGTCCTCAAGGACGTCAACATCGCCGATCAGGTGCTGCAGAGCGTGACCGGCATCGCCGGCCTCTCGAACTTGATCTCGCCGCGCGTGCGGCGGCGACATCCCTCGTTGTTCGGCACCGGCGACACCCGCTTCGACAAGCTCGGCGCCGGCGTGCGGATCGCCGATGGGATCGCGCACAGCGACGACCTCACGCTGGCGGCGCGCGATTACGCGATGCTCGGCGAGGGAACGTTCTCGCTCGACAACCGGCTCGACTGCACGGCGCGACTGATCGCGTCGAAGGAACTCTCCGCGGACGTCATCGCCGACGTGCGCGAGGCGAAGTACATCGCCAACCCGCAGGGCAAGATCGAGATCCCCTTCCGCTTGACCGGCGAGCTGCCGCACGTGAAGCCGAAGCCCGACGCGGACTTCATCGGCAAAGCGCTCGGGCGCGCCTTCGTCGGCAAGGGCCTGGAGAAGCTGCTCGGCAAGGACAAGCCGCTGCCGCCGGGTGTGACGCCGACCCCCGATCTGAAGCACCCCGAGCGCGAGCTGCTGAGGAAGGGCCTCGAAGGCCTGTTCGGGAGGTAGCCGGCCGCGAGAAGCCCTCGGCACAGAGCGTCTCGAACGACACTTTCGAACGATCGCTTTTGACTTGGCGGCGACGAATTCGTTAGTGTGCTCGATGACGGCCGAGATGTTGACCACGCCCAGTCCGATTCTCGACCTACCGCGAGGTTCACAAACGGTTTTTCCTTGCGCCCGGTGACGAATTTTGATACAGCCCGGCCCGTCTAAAAAAGTGCTGCTTCAACGGGGTTTTAGGCGGCGAGACGGCGGAGGATGATGTTATGATTCTGGATTCGTTGCTGGGGCTATTCTCCAACGACTTGGCGATCGATCTCGGCACGGCCAACACGCTGATCTACGTCAAGAGCCAGGGCATCGTCTGCAACGAGCCGTCGGTCGTCGCGGTGCAGAAGGACGCCCGCGGCGGACGGCGCGTGCTCGCCGTCGGCGCCGAGGCGAAGAAGATGCTGGGACGAACGCCGGGAAACATCGTCGCCATCCGGCCGCTCAAGGACGGCGTCATCGCCGACTTCGAGATCACCGAGGCGATGCTGCGCTACTTCATCCAGAAGATTCACAACCGGCGCACGCTGGTGCGGCCGCGCATCATCATCTGCGTGCCGTTCGGCATCACCGAAGTGGAGAAGCGCGCGGTGCGCGAGTCCGCCGAGTCGGCGGGCGCGCGCGAGGTGTACCTCATCGAGGAGCCCATGGCGGCCGCGATCGGCGCAGGTTTGCCGATCACCGAGCCGACCGGCAACATGATCGTCGACATCGGCGGCGGCACCACCGAGGTCGCCGTGATCTCGCTCTCCGGCGTCGTCTTCTCGCGCTCGGTGCGCGTCGGCGGCGACAAGATGGACGAGGCAATCATCCAGTACATCAAGCGCAAGTACAACCTGCTGGTCGGGGAG
>JACPRU010000014.1 GCA_016189835.1 Deltaproteobacteria bacterium
CGACGAGAACGGCATGGTGGTGGAGGCCGGCGGCGGGCGAGCGGGCAACATCTGCATTCGCAATCCTTGGCCCGGCATCTTCCAGACGATCTGGGGCCAGCCCGAGCGGTTCGTGGAGATCTACTACCAGAAGTATTGCCGTGAAAAGAAAAGCAAGGACTGGCATGACTGGCCGTACTTCGCGGGCGACGGCGCCGTCACGGCTGGCGACGGCTACTTCCGCATCCTCGGGCGGGTCGACGACGTGATCAACGTGGCCGGGCACCGGCTGGGAACCAAGGAGCTCGAGTCGGCGAGCATCACGGTCGGGGAAATCGCTGAGGCCGCGGCAGTTCCGGTGCTGGACGAGGTTCGGGGCCGGGTGGTGGAGATCTACGTATCGCTGAAGCCCGGAGTCACCCCGCGCCGCGAGATTGAAGAGAAGGTGGCCAAGGCGATCGAGACCGAGATTGGCAAGATCGCGCGGCCCAAGAACGTCTGGATCGTCCCGGACATGCCGAAGACGCGATCTGGAAAGATCATGCGCAGGGTCATCGCCGGGATCTCCAACTTCACCGACGTGGGGGACACGACGACCCTGGCGAACCCCGAGATCGTTGACGACATCCGCCGGCACGTCCAGGCGGAGAAAGTGGCCCGCGGTGAGGTCCCGCGCGAACTCTCGCCGCAGGAGATCGAGGAAATTAAGGCGTTCGGTCGGGCCGAGTAGCAGGCTCAAGCCCGCGCTGGCGAAGATGACCCAGCAGTATCTTGTCGGCGCGCTGTCGCTGATCCTGGGTGAGCTGCAAGTCGTCGCCCCGAACGAAGCGGCCGTACGTGACGTCGTGCGGCTGTGTCAGGAGGCGGAGTGCACGCCTCCTGCGGCGCTGGGCCCTGTGGTGGCGCGCGCCGTGATGCTGATCGAGCGGCTGTGGTGGGACGCCCTGACACGGGGAGAGACCGAGGCGTTCATCCGGGAGGCCACGATCTGCGCTGAGCTGTGGGAGTTCGGCGTCTGCGCCAGCCTCCTAGAAAGGGCAGACGAGCAAGGAGATGGGGCGTTAGTGACGTCCCCGTGGGTTGGGTTGCGGCTGCAACCGATCCGCGGCTCGGCGGCCCTCAGGTGATTCGCGACGCCGTCGATCTCGTAGCTGCGGGAAGGCGAAAGACGCCGCCAGCCATTAACGGAACCGTCGTGAGCACCGGGTGGAAGCAGCTCCAAGCGGAGGTCGCGCTCAGAAGAGCCGCCTTCACGGCGTGCCGACGACGCCTGCCGCGACGAGCTCCGCGATGCGGCCCTCCGGGTACCCGACCTCGGCAAGTACCGCCGGGCCGTCGGCCCCGAGGAGCGGGGCGGATCGACGGTAGGCGATCGGCGTCGCCGCGAAGCGCATGAAGGGACCCGCGAGCTCGAGTGTCCCGAACGTCGGGTGCTCCTGCGTCGTGATCGCGCCGGCCGCGAGGAGGTAAGGCTCCACGAAGACCTCATCGAAGTCGAGGCACGGGGCTGCCGGAACGCCGACGGCCGCGAGGCGCGCGAGCGCGTCGGCGCGCGCTTCCGGGGCCAGCCATGTCGCCACGGCGGTAGCCACGGCGCCGTCGGGGGGATCGTCGAGCGCGAGGCCCGCGCCTGCGAGCCGGCCGAGGGCCGCTGCCTGCGCGGCGTCCCGCGCGGCGACGCAGAGCCAGCCGTCGCGGCAAGCGTAGATGCGGCGCGCGGCGGCGGGACCGAGGTAGTCCCGTCCGCCGGCGGTAATCGCCGGGCGGCCGCGATAGGCGATCATGTGCGCCGCCTGCGCGACGTAGCTCGTGCGGAAGAGGCTGACGTCGACCCGCTGCCCCCGCCCCGTGCCTTCGCGCGCCAGCAGGGCCGCCACCGTCGCCAGCGCGCCGAGCGCCCCCGCCATGTAGTCGTTGTAGGCAATCATGTGGAAGACGGGCTCGTCGCCGCCCTGGGCGAGCATCAGGCCGCAGCGCGCCTGGAAGACCGGATCGAAGCCTGGCAGGCCGGCGAGCGGTCCCGTCGTGCCGTAGCCGGTGATCGAGGTGTGGACCAGGCGCGGATTCTCGGCTGACAGCCGGTCCCAGCCGATGCCGAGCCGCTCCATGACCCCGCCGCGAAAGTTGTCGACCACGACGTCGGCGGCGCGTGCGAGGTCGAGGAAGACGTCGCACCCCTCGGCCCGCTTGAGATCGAGCACGAGCGAGCGCTTGCCGCGGTTCCAGCCGACGAAGGCGAAGGCCGCCATGCGGAAGGGATCGCCCTCCGCGGTCTCGATCTTCACCACGTCGGCGCCGAGGTCGCCCAAAAGAAGCGGGCAGAATGGGCCCGCGATGTAGCTCGTCAGGTCGAGGACGCGCATCCCCGCGAGGCAGCTCGCGGGCGGCGCGGCGACGCGCGCGGGGGTAGTGCGCTCGCGGCGTCGAGCCTCGGCGCATACCGTTCCCGTGTCCGCACCGCGCAGCGACGCGGGACGCGGCGGCGGCGCCGGCGTGTGCGAGAAGAACGCAGGCTCCGCCGGCTGCCACGTCGGTCCGAGGACAGGGTCGTCGAGCCCGATCACGAGCCCGAGCGCCCGCGCGTCGGCGTCGGCGAGTGCCTCCTCGCGCGTACGGACGGGGCCACAGGGGATGTCCGCCTCGCGCAGTCGGGCGAGCCACTCGGCCGTGGTGCGCGCCGCGAAGATGGGGTCGAGCGCCGCGCGCACGAAGGTCCTCGTGTCGGGCGCGCCGAAGCTGAAGGGATGTCCCTGGAGGCGCGGATCGGCGAGCAGGTCCACCTGCTCGAGGAGCGTCACGAGCTTCACCCAGAACGGCTGTGTGAGCGCGCCGACGAAGAGCCATCCGTCGCTCGTGCGGTAGACGCCGTAGTTCGGGTAGACGCCGCGCGGGTCTCCGCCTGCGAGGAGCGAGCCGCGCTGACCCGGTCCGCGGACGTAGGTGCCGCTGCCGAGGGCGAGCGCACCGCCGACGGCGCTCACCTCGACGCGCTGCCCCGGCGCTCCCCGCGCGCGGGCCAGCAGCGCCGCCGTGACACCGAGCGCGGCCAGCGCGCCGGTCATGTAGCCGATGAGCGGCGTCGCGAGCCACACCGGGCTCCCGGCCCACGACCATTGCATCGCCTGCGTTCCCGTGAGCGCGGCGACCAGCGCCTCGTCCGCGGGCAGCCGCTGCGGATGGCCTGCCGCGCCCCAGGGGCTCACGCGGCAGTCGATACGACCCGCCGCCGGCTCGACCTCCGGCGCCGTCTCGTCCGCGAGCAGTATGTCGGCATTCGCGCAGAGCGCATGCCGGCACGCGGCGGCGCGCGTGTCGCCGTCCTCGAGAACCGCCGATCGTTTGCCGCGGCGCAGGACGTGGTCGCCAGGCACGCCCGGCGACGTCTCAGCGGGCTCGATCCGCACCACCTCGGCCCCGAAACCGGCGAGGAGAAACCCGGCGTAGGAGGCCGGGAGCCCCGCCGCGCACTCGACGACGCGAATCTCTCCGAGGGGGCCTCGCGCGCTCACCCGTCGGAGAAGACTCCGGCGGCGTCGGGTTTGTCAACGGGGGAGAGATCCGGTAGCGGCCGAAAGCCGTTGATGGTGAAACGCCTTCGGACCGTTTGCCGAGGCTCTTGTCGCGGGAAACCTCCGGCCGCCGATCGAGGTAGCAGCGCACGAAAGGCTGACACCGTTCTTCGCGAGCGGCTCGAGGGGTAGCGCCGCGGTCCGCTCGGCTCTACTTGATCTGAAACGGGATCGCCGTGACGGTCTTGCCGTCCTCGATGAGATCCACCCGGTAACCGCCCGCCGGCAGCGGGCTACCGCTGCTCGTCGACCATCGGTTGCCCTTCGGGCTGCAAACTCGGTGTTCGATCGGACCGACTTGAGCGGCCAGAGACAGGGCAGAGATGCGAGCGACCATAGTCCAAAGATCCTTGGCATGTCTCTCAGACATCGTGGCCAGGGCCAGCCGTACGTCGCCGACCAGGCGACGACGGACAGCCGCTGGCGATACGCGACGGGACGGCTTCCGATGACCGCTACCCCAGGCCGCCGCGCCGGACGATCGTCCGCCGGAGCGTCCCGTCGCCGATGAGGTCGCGCGCGTTCCTGGCCTCGACGCGGAAGAGCAGCCGCTTGCCGTCCACCTCGAGGAGCTCGGCCGAGACGGTGAAGGACTCGCCGACCGGCGTCGGCCGGCGGTGCCGCACGCAGATCTCGTAGCCGACCGTCGTGTGGTCCTCCGGCAGGTAGGGCTGCGTCACGATTTGCGCGGTGATCTCCATCTCCATGATCATGGACGGTGCGGTTAGGATCCCGCCTCCGCCGGCGTGGATGGTCGTCATCGCCTCGGACACGACGAGCCTCCGCTCGCCGCGGAGCCCCGGCACGATGCCGGGAAACCTCACGGGTGCCTCCGCCATCAGAGCGCCGCACCCCTCTTCATGGTCATCCTTTCTGCTCGCGGCTCGGGCGAACGGGTCTCCAGATCGTAGCCGTCCAGCTCGCGCTCGTCGCGATAGAGGGCATACGTCACCGCGGCAGCCGCACTTCCACCCGCGCCTCGGCCACGAGCCGGTCGCCAACGGACAGGTGCTGGGCGACAGACACGACGTCGTGATCGCCCTCGGCGTGGATCGCGCTGATCTCGCCTTCGCCGCGGACGGTGTCGCCCGCGAAGACCATCGCGCGGTACTTCAGGGTGAGCTTCTGGATGAAGGCGCGCGGCCCTAGCCAGTCGAGCAGCGGCTTCGTGCACACCGCCCCGAGCGCCTGCCCGTCGACGACCACGTTTGCCAGCTTGACCGAGCGCGCGTAGTCGAGATCGTAGTGAAGGCGATGCCAGTCCCAGGTGGCCGCCCCGTAGGCCATCAGGTCCACGCTCGTGAAGGACCTGTGGAAGGTCGGCATCGGGTCGGTCACCTTGAGCGACGCCGCCCTGATCGTCGGCCGAATCATCCCGGTACCAGCGGCTGATAGACGACGACTTCTCGGTTGACGGCGAGCGTCTCGCCGTCCTGGTTCACGTAACGAGCCGCCGAGGTCACGAACAGCTGCGTCCCGCCGCGCGACGACGGCCGCTCGGTGATGTCCTCGAGCTTCCAGATGACCGAGACGCGGTCGGTCGGCAGCACCGGGCGGAAGAACTCGTAGTCGTTGCCGGCGCGGATCAGCCCGCACGCGGCGATCGGAAGACGCCACTCGTGACCGATGCAGCCGCTCTCGTCCGGGGGGCGATGCGCGTACTGGCAGGTCTCGCAAACGAGCGTCGGCGGCGCGATCACGGACGGATAGCCCGCGGCGCGCGCGTAGGCATCGTCGAGGTACAGGGGATTGTCGTCTCGCGTCGCGAGGGCGAAGTAGCGGATCGACGCGCGGCCGAGCTCCTCGTGCGCCTCGTACGTGACCTCGCGTCCGATCCAGGCCTGCAGCTCGTCGGTGAGCAGCGTCATGCGAGCACGGCAAACGAATCGATCTCGATGAGCATCTCCGGACGCACCAGCGCCTCGCATACCAGCCCGGTGGAAGCCGGAAACGGCCGAGCGAGGAGGCTCGAACGCACGCCCGCCACCTCGCGATACCGCGGCAACCCAGCGGGTGTGACATACTCGACGGTCTTGACGAGGTTCTCCGCGCCGCCGCCCGCGGCCTCGACGACCTCGAGGATGTTGCGCAGGGCGTACTCCGCCTGCGCCGCCACGTCGCCCTCGTGCACGATCCTCCCGGTGGTCGGATCGATGGCCGCCTGGCCCGAGAGGAACAGGAGGTTGCCGGCGCGCACGGCGGGACTGTAGGTGAGCTTCTTGTAGCGGTCCCAGCCGGGATCGACGGTCACCGGCTCGTCGCGCGTGGCGGTGAAGTCGCATTGGATCAACGCTTCCGGATGGATCAGGCGCGGCATGATGATGCCCGCCGCGCCGGGGTAGACCGGACCGAGGAACTCCTTCCTGACCCGTCCCGTCGACTTGTAGGTGGCGAGGGCGACCGGCGTCAGGTAATCGACGGTCTTCACGACGCGATCGAACCCTAGTCCCAGGGCGGAGAGCATGCGTCCGGCCCGCTCGAAGATCGCGCGCGTCTGCACGACGACGTCTCCGGCGCCGATGATGGTTCCGTCCTTGCCGGTGGGCAGGACCGACGGCAGCAGCACGATCCCTGCGGACTCGCGCGCCACCGGCAGGCCCGGCTCCACCTCGGCCGCGCTACCCACCGCGCCGGCGGTGACCTCGATCTCGATGAAGGCGCCGGGGCGCAGCAGGCTCTTTACCGGCACGGTGTTGACGGCCGGATGGTGCTGACCGAACACCTCGGCCCGCACCGCGGCGGCCTCGGCGTACCGCTCGATCCCCTCGGGCGTGACGTACTCGACGACGCGCACGACGTCCGCGAACGACATGTCGGCGGCCTCGAGGATCGCGCCGATCTTCGCGTACGCCGTGCGCGCTTGCGCAGCCATGCCGCCCCTCACGATGATCCGCTTCGCGGCGGGATCGAACTCGGACGCCGTGTGCCCCGAGAGGTAAACCCGGTCGCCGGCACGCACGCCGAGCGAGAAAGAGTAGCGCGCGTAGTCGAACCACGGAAAGCGGCCGGGCGTGATCGCGCTCGGAGTCACGATGCTTGCCGCGCAATCCGGCGCATGCGCGGCAATAGCGACCGCCGCGCGAACCTGTCAAGCGCGCGTACTCGTCCGGCTAGCACGCGCATGCAGCGATCGGTAGCGCGGACGGCCGTCTCGGTGGCCAGCTGGTGACGGCGATCCTCGGCGAGGCTTCCTTTCCAGCCCGGCGTGGTAGCGCGATACTTGTTCTCGTGGTCCAATTGGCAATCCGTCAGCTGGCAGCGGTCGACCGGGGCGCCGTGGTGGACGTGATCAACACCGCCGCGCGCTGGTACGGCGAGTTCCTGCCGGCTCAGGACCTGCACGATCCGGAAATGACCGTTGCCGAGTGGGACGCGGAAGCACGGCGCATGACCTGGTACGGCGGGTTCCTCGATGGTGTCCTGGTCGGCGTGATGGGGCTCGAGTACGCCCGCGACGCGGCGCTGCTGCGCCACGCCTACATCCTGCCGGACTACCAGCGGCATGGGATCGGCCTACGCCTGGCCGAGCATCTCGAAGACGTAGCACGGCGGGAACGCGCGGCGCGCGGCCTCCGGCGGCTGGTCGTCGGGACCTACGCCCGGGACTACAAGGCCCGGGGCGCCCTGGAAAACGCAGGCTACCGCCTCTCTGCGGACTCGGCGGCGGTCCTGCGTGACTACTATGCCATCCCGGAAGACCGGGCGTGCGCCTCTGTCACGTACGAGAAGCCCGTGTGAGAGCCGCGCGATTCACGGATCACGGTTCGAGTCGCCCGATCTCGGCATGAGCACTTGAGATTTCGTGCCCGCCATGACCGGCGGGTGGCGGGCAACCAGCTCATCACGGCCGGGCGGCGGTGGGCGCCGGCCGCTCAACCGCAGGGGGCTGGGCTGCTCTCAGAAGAGATTCTCAAGCTGTTCCGCGGTCAGACGGGCTTGCTTCAGGATATGAGCGAGCGTCGACCGCTTGATCGGCCGATGCGCCGGAATCACGAGCTTCAGAGTTTCGCCCGGCGTGTGCTTCTGGAGCCGTATGTGGCTTCCGCGCTGGCGGATCACCTACCCACCCGTCGCGGTGCAGCGCCCGAACGAGGCGGCCGTAGTTGAGGCTCGGGACCTTCGTCATACGGCGATCTCGATAACCTCTGCGTCCGGAGAGGTTGCGAGATCGTCATCAACCGGTTCGAGATAGAGCCGGATCGCTTCCTGAACGTTCGCAAGCGTTGCTTCGCGCGTATCGCCTTCGCTAATGCAGCCCGGCAGGGCGGGCACGTGCGCCGTAAACCCACCCTCCTCGCTCGGCTCCAGGATCACACGCAGCTTCATGGCTCACCTCATCGCCCGTAAGCCTACTACGCCCGCGCGAGCAGCCCAACGGCTGCACCCGACCGCCCCGCGGACCGCGAGCAGCCTTCCTGATCGAGCGTCGGTGTTTCGTGATCTTCACTTCTCCGAACAAGGCTTTCGGTGGTATGGGGGGCCGCCCGCGGCCGGTGATGCGCGGCTCGTCGGCCCTGTGGCCTGTGATCGGCGCATGCCGAACATGGCGGACCTCGAGGAGGAGTTGTTTATGGCTGGTCTGGAAGCACATTATTCGGCCCGCGACATCGAGGCTCGAATCCTAGCGGCCATCCGCGCGGCTGGATTGAATCCCGAGCAACGCCTGTCGCCCGAGGAGCTGGGGGCGCTTGACCATTTCCACACGGGCGGACTCCGCGCTTCACGGGAGTTGCTGGAGCTGGCGCAGATTCGGGCCGAAGATCGCGTTCTCGATATTGGAGCTGGGCTGGCCGGTCCCGCCCGGCTGCTCGCTTCCACGCTCGGCTGCCGCGTCGACTGCCTCGAATTGTCGCCCGATTTCTGCGCCGGTGCGGTCCTGCTGAATCGGCTGACCGGCCTTGACGACCGAATCGAAGTGCACAAG
>JACPRU010000016.1 GCA_016189835.1 Deltaproteobacteria bacterium
GCATCGTCGCCCAGGATCTCGACGGAACCTCGGAACCTGGCCGGTGAGGCCGGGGTGCGTCGCGGTGGCCGGCGAGCGGCGCCTTCGGACGCGCCAAGTGCGCCGCGGCGCCGTCCTTGGAGGCGCCACTGGCATCGATCATCCCAAGCGTCCGCCAGCGCCGCTCACCGGCCACCGCGACGCACCCCGGCCTCACCGGCCAGGTTCCGAGGTTCCGTCGAGATCCTGGGCGACGATGCCGACCAGCCAGTCGTCGCCGAGATCGGCGGGCCGAGGCACGAGCACGAGATCGATCTCCTGCGACACGGCGTCGAGGATCGCCCGGCCCACGTCGGCGAAGTCCGGCACGAGGTAGACCGCCAGCGTGGCGGCGTGCGGGTCGATCGTGCGCAGGAAGCCGACGGTCTCGTAGGACTCGAGGATGAACTTCACGTAGGCGATGTCCGGCGGGCGCAGACGGACGTACAGCTCGACCAGCTCGCTCACGGCGACGTTGCTTTTCCCACGGCTCTTCAATAGCTTCAATCCGTTTTCTCGCAGGAGCCTCGGATGCTGAACTTCATGCGTCGTCACGCCAAGTCGACGACGATCAAGATCCTGTTCTGGATCATCATCGCCGTCTTCGTGCTGTGGGGCGTGGGCACCTTCACCGGCGACGACACGCTCTATGCGGCGTCGGTCAACGGCGAGACGATCACGCCGAAGGAAGTGCGCCACACGGCGCGCCAGCTCGAGCGATTCTACCAGCAGCTCTACGGACAGAACCTCACGCCGGAGATCCTGGAGGCCCTCGACCTCGAGAACCGGGCGCTCGATCAGATGATCAGCGGCACGCTGATGAAGCAGGAGGCGGTGCGCCTCGGCTTCGGCGTCACCGACGAGGAGGTGCGGGCCAGCATCGAGAGCATCGAGGGGCTGAACGTGGACGGCCGCTTCCAGCGCGAGGTCTACTTCCGCTACCTGCGCGCGCAGGGCGTCACGACCGCCGAGTTCGAATCTCAGCAGCGCGACCGGCTGCTCGTGCAGAAGGTGCAGGAACTGATCGCGAGCTCGATCCGCGCCGACGAGGTCGGAGCGCGCGAGCTGTTCGTGTTCCAGAACGAGAAGGTCGATCTCGCCTTCCTGCGCGTCAAGGCCGCGGAGCTCGCGAAGGAGATCCATCCGAGCGAGGCGGAGACCGCCAAGTTCTACGAGGATCACCGCGAGATGTTTCGCGAGCCCGACCGCGTGGCGATCGACTACGTCGCTTACGACGCGAAGGACTTCGCCACGAGCGTCGGGGTGACCGACGCCGACATCGCCCAGGAGTACGAAACCTTCAAGAGCGAGCGCTACAGCGTGCCCGAGGAAGTGCACGTGCGGCACGTCCTCTTCGCGCTTCCCGAGGGCGCCGACGCGAAAGCGCGCGACGAGGGGCGCAACCGCGCCAAGGCCGTGCTCGAGCGGCTGCGGAAGGGCGAGGACTTCGCGGCGGTGGCCCGGGAGCTCTCCGACGACAAGGCGACGAGCGAGAAGGGCGGCGACCTCGGCTTCATCGCCCGCGGCCGCGCGGAGGAGACCTTCGAGAACGCCGCCTTCGCGCTGCAGCCCGGGGAGCTCTCCGACGTGGTCGAGACGCGCTACGGCTTGCACGTCGTCAAGGTCGAGGAGCGCCGGGCCGCGCGCGAGAAGCCGCTCGCCGAGGTGCGCGACGAGATCGCGGGCGCGCTGCGCACCGAGCGGGCCGGCAGCGCGGCCCGCGACGCAGCGTTCGTCGATGCCGAGAAGGCGGGCGGCGGGAAGTCGCTGCAGGAGCTCGCCCAGACCCGCGCCCTGTCCGTGGAGAGCCCGCCCGCGTTCGCGCAGGGTGAGGAGATCGTCGGCCTGACCCGCGAGCCGGAGCTGGTGAAGGCGGCGTTCGCCACCGCGCCCGGCCAGGTCGGTCCGGTGGTCTCCGCCGGCGACTCGATGATCCTGTTTCGGGTGCGCGAGACGCATCCCGCGCACGTTCCCGCGCTGAAGGAGATCCGCGCCGAGGTGGAGAATGCGCTGCGCGACGAGCAGGCGAAGGCGAAGGCGCGCGAGCGCGCCGAGGCCCTGCGCCAGGCGCTCGCCGGCAAGAAGCCGATCGAAGAGGTCGCCGCGACCGAGAAGCTCACGGTCGAGGAGACCGGACCGTTCACCCGCGCCGGCGAGTACGTGCCGCGCATCGGCACCGCGCCGGACCTGAAGAAGGCCGCCTTCGCGCTCACCCGGGAGCAGCCGGTCGGGGCGCAAGTCTACGTCGTGTCCGACGATGCCTACGTGATCGTGCTGAAGGACCGCTTGGCCGCGGACGTCGCGGAGTTCGAGAAGAAGAAGACCGAGATCGTCCGGCGCAACCTCGACGAGCGCCGTCAGGCGGCGATCGAGGCGATGCTCCGTCAGCTCAAGGCTCGCGCTCGGATCCGGGTCAACGCGGCGGCGCTGGCCTCGATCTGAGGCCCCCCGGCGAATGATCGATCTATCGCGGGACGAGCGCGCCCGGGCGTTCGCCTTCGACCGCGGACCGATCGGCTGCCTGCTGCTGCACGGCTTCACGGGAACCCCCGCGGAGATGCGTCCGCTCGGCGAGCGGCTCGCCGAGCGCGGCTACTCGGTACGCGCGCCCGTGTTGCCCGGCCACGCCACCCGCGTCGAGGATCTCGCCGGGAGCCGCTGGGCCGACTGGTTCGCCGCCGCCGAGGAGAGCTGGCAGGAGCTCGGAGCGCGCGCGCCGCTGCGGATGGTGGCCGGCTTGTCGATGGGGGCGCTGCTGTCGCTGCACCTCGCCCACGAACGTCCGCGCGAGGTCCGCGCGGTCGCCGCGCTCGCTCCGGTCCTCGAGCTCGCCAACCAGCGCAGCGCCGCGGCCGCCCTGTGGCTTCGCCGCCTTCCTCTTCTGCCGCGCCGCTTCGAGATCGTGGCGAAGCGAGGCTCGGGGCCCGACGGAGGGAGCCGCCTCACCCCGGCATACGACGAGATCCCGCTGCGCGCGCTCGCCTCGTTGATCGAGTTGCAGCGCACCGTCCGCTCGGAGCTCGCGGAGATCACCACGCCGGTTCTGATTCTCGAGGGCGGGCGCGACCAGACCGTGGCGCCGCGCGCTCCCTCGATGGTCGAGGCGGGCCTCGCCTCGTCGACCAAGGTGCGGATTCGCTTCGCGCGCAGCGGTCACATCCTCACCGAGGACGTCGAGGCGGCGGCCGTGCTCGACGCGGTCGAGCGCTTCTTCGCGGCGCAAGCGGCCGGCTGAGCGAAACGTTTCGTTTCAGCGCTTCGCGCCGGGCCCTGGAGCCGCGGCCGAATCGGCGCCATCGTCGCCTCGCCTTCGGGCACGGCGCTTGCGTGACGGGGTGGCTCATGGACGGCGATCGAGTGAACGTTGCGCAGACCGCCGGCGACGCGGACGGCGTCTGGCGATCGATCTGGTCGGGGCTCGAGGACCTCGTCGCCGAGACCCGCGACGCCCTCGGCAGCCACCTGCGTCACCCGCTGCTCGCAACCGAGCTGCGTCCGGCGCAGCGCGAGCGCCGCGGCGGCGAGCTGTTGCTCGGCCGCTCTCGGCTGCGCTTCGAGTGTCCCCGCCGCTGCGCGCCGCCGACCGGCCGCGAGGTCCTCCTGGCCGACATCTTCGGCGAGCGGACGCCGCTCGTGCGGATCTTCGTGTTTCGCCTGGCGGGCGGTGCGTCGATGCGGCTCGAGTCGCTGCTCGCCGTCGATCCGGCGACCCGGCGGTGGATCGCCACCGAGCCCGCGCTCGGCCCGGCCTCGCTCGACGACCGTGCGATCCTCGAAGCGTTCTTCTGGAGCGTGCTCGCGGACCGAGGCTAGGGGCTAGGCGTTCCCGACCGAGCCGCCGAGTCGAGGGCCCGGCGTCGAGCTCTCCGGGATCGACGGATCCGCTCGCGGCATTCGCCTTGAGTCCGCCGAGAGCCTCTGCGACACTCCCCCGGTGGGCGGTTCGCGGCTCGCCGAGCGCTACGGGATCGACGCCTTCGGTCTGTTCTGCGCCTATCACCTCGGCATCACCGAGGACGGCGGCTATCGCTTCCAGAACGTCCACCAGGTCGCCCGCCGCTTCGGCGCCAGCGCCGCGGTCATTCGCCAGCTGCTGGCGGACTTCCGCATGGACGCCGACGTGATCGTCCACAGCGACTTCGACATGGCGGATGCCCAGGTCGACGTCATGATGGCGCCGCAGGGCGTGAGCCGGCTCGAGCTGGCGCGCGAGATCTACCGGCGCTTCCGCAGCGCGCCGCTGCGGCGGCGCGACTGGCGAGCCGAGCTCGAGCGCGACGCGAGGGAGAACGAGAAGGTGTTCAGCCGGCGCTGACCCCGGCGCGCGGGGAGAGATCGAGATGGAAGTTCGCGAGATCGCACGGAACGTCTTTGCGTGTCTGCAGGAGGATCGCGGCCTCGGCTACAGCAACTCGGGCCTCGTCGACCGCGGCGGCGGGCTGGTGGTCGACACGTTCTGGGACTTGCCGCATACGCGCGAGATGATCGCCCACTACGCGCGCGTGTGGACCGAGCCGCCCCGCCGCGTGGTCAACACGCACGCCAACGGCGACCACTGCTGGGGGAACCAGCTCTTTCCGCAGGCCGAGATCATCGGGCATCGACTGTGCGCGGCGGGCTTCGCCAAGGAGAGCCCGGCGATGCTCCAGGCGCTGCGCGGCGCCGTGTCGAGTGACGACCCGGCGGCGTCGTCGCTGGCGCGGAAGCTCGCCGACTGGGACTTCTCGGGCATCGAGCTGCGCCCGCCGGATCGCCTGATCGAGGACCGCCTCGCGCTCGACCTCGACGGCGTCACGGTCGAGCTTCTCTACGTGGGTCCGGCGCACACCGCCGGCGACGTGATCGTGCATCTCCCCGACCAGCGGGTCGTCTTCACCGGGGACGTGCTGTTTCGCCGCTGCACCCCGGTCGGCTGGGACGGCACCTACGATCGGTGGATCGCCGCGCTCGACACGATCGTCGCGCTCGGGCCCGAGCAGATCGTGCCCGGCCACGGCCCGCTCTGCGGCGTCGACGGCGTGAAGGAGATGAAGGCGTACCTGCAGTACGTGCGCTCGGAGTCGCAGCGCTTCTTCGCGCGGGGACTGTCGGCGATGGAGGCCGCGCGGCGCATCGATCTCGGCCCCTACGCGGAATGGACGGAGCCGGAGCGCCTGATCTTCAACGTCCACCGCGCCTACCGCGAGGCGCGGGGCGAGCCGTTCGACGCGCCGATCGACGCCCTGGCGCTGTTCCGCGACATGTACGAGCTCGGTCTCGGTCGATGACGGCCGAGGCCGCCGGCGCGGTGCGTCTTGGCAGTTGCGGTGCCGCGCCGGGAGCGCTATTCGTGGACGGGTCGTGAAGCTGCTCGCCTTCGTCACCGCCGCCTGCATGCTGCTCGGCACCTACGTGCTGCGCGGCCTTCGCCGGCGCCTCGGCGGGCTGCTCGAGACCTGGGGCCGCGACTCCGTGGATCGCTGCAGCGCGGTGATGCCGGGCTCGTCGAAGTAGGGCGCTTCCCGCCATGACCGGGCGCATCAAGAAAGTCGTACGGGACAAGGGGTTCGGCTTCATCGAGCCCGACGACGGCAGCGACGACGTCTTCTTCCACCGCTCGCGCCTCGGCGCCAAGGTCCAGTTCGAGGATCTCCGCGAAGGCGACGAGGTGCAGTTCCAGGTGCGCCCGGGAGAAAAAGGTCCGCAGGCGTTCGACGTTCGAGTTCGCTGAGCCGCCGAGGGCGCGGCGGCACGCCTTCGCCGAGCGTGTTCGGTCGCATGGGTTTTCCGTCTTCGGAGCCCCTTCCCCCCGGAAAACCCACATGCTAGAGGCAGGCGTTTCTCGCCGGTAGAGAACATAGCGAGAAGGGGAGGAAAGCCTGGATGGCCTACATCATCACCAGACTGTGCCGAGACTGCGTGGACACGGGTTGTGTCGCGGTGTGCCCGGTCGACTGCATCTATCGTTATCACGGAAGCGATACCGCACAGTTTCCGAATCAACTCTACATCCACCCCGACGAGTGCATCGACTGCGGCGCCTGCGAGCCGGAATGCCCGTGGCAGGCGATCTACGAGGAAGAAGCGACGCCCGCCGTTTTCCACGACGACATCCAGCTGAACTACGCGATGGTCGACAAGGCGGCCGACTTCAAGGTCGCGCCGCACGAGAAGATTCCGCACCCCACCGCCGACCAGGTCGCCGAGAACAAGAAGAAGTGGGGCTTCTCGAGCTGACCGCTCCCTAGTTTAGATCTCGACGACGTCGATGCCGCGGGCCTGGAGCAGCTCGCGGCATCGGCTGCGATACTGCGGATATCCTCCCGCGCGCAGCTCCAGCCAATCATCCGGGCTCTGTCGCTGCAGGCCGGCCGCCAGCGGCACCCGCAGCCTGCCCACGTAGACCAGCCGTTCACGCAGCTCGGCGGAGCGGAACGCCGGCGCTCGAACGTCGCTGCCCTCGACGATCAGCAGCAGAGCGGCATCGACGCCCTCGGTCCCTTCGTAGAACCGGATCGGCCGCACGTTCTCGTCTCCGCCCACGCCCGGCCCGGGCTGGGGCTCGATGCCGTCGCGAGCCATGGCGGCGACCATCGCGACGGCCGCATCGGGCTCGAGGGCCTGCGGGGCGCTCTCCCCCGTGGCCGACGAGGCGCCACGGCGCTCGCCCCGCCGCGAGGAGAGCGGGAGATAGAGCCGGCCCGTCGGCGCGGCCGGCTCGACGTCGGCGAACACCTCGGCGACCCGCCGCGAGACCTCGACGTCGTCACCGCGCTCGAGGCTCGACAGCAGCGCTCGATACGCGGTTCCCTCCAGGAACGCCCGCAGCGAGCGTTGCGCCTGCTCGACGAGGGCGGCGAGCTCGCGCTCCAGACGATCGGGGTGCTCGCCGCTCTCGCGCGTTCGGCTCGCCCGCCGCACGCGCGCGGCGATCCGCGAGGCCGCGCCGTAGAGCCGCTGCGCGTCGACCGCGAGCGGCCGGTAGCGCCGCGCCCGCTCGAGGAAGCCTCCAAGCGCGACGACGTGCGCCTCGATGCGCTGATAGACGTCGGACATGAGCCGGTACCGCGCCCGCGTCCCACCGGCGGGTCACGACTTTTTCGTGTGCTTCAGGATCTGCTCGTTCTCTTCCATGAGCGCGTCCATGCCGGCGAAGGCCTGCAGCAGCGTAGCGCGAGCCTCCTTCATCCGCGCCTTGCCCTTGGCGAGCTCGATGTAATCCTTCTTGGTCTCGGCGGCGATCATCACGTCGAGCGCGCCGCGCAGGTCCTCCCAGCCCTTGCGATAGTGTTCGTGGAGCCGGGAGAGGTCCGGGGTCAGCGGACGATAGGCGCTCACCTCGCGGACGTGCTCGTCGAGCGCGGGCAGCGCCCCCTTGAGCGTGCGCAACACGAAGTCGTCGTCGACGTACTCGGACTCCTCGACGTCGTCGATCGCCTGGAAGATCGACGTCTCCTTCGGCTCCCACCGCTGCATCTCCGCCGAGTAGCTCTGCAGGTCGGCGGTGATCTCCTGCGAGGTCCCTCGCTGCGGAGTGCACGCGGCCAGCCCGATCAGCGGCGGCAGCAGCAGGATCGTCAACAGTGGCCTGGGCGGTGTCATAGGCTCATCAAATAGCGCACCAGGGTTCGCACTCCGAACCCGGTTCCTCCCTTCGGACAGTAGGGCCGGTCCTTGTCGGCGAACGCCGGCCCGGCGATGTCGAGGTGCGCCCACTGGGCGCCGTTCACGAACTCTTGCAGGAATAGCCCGGCGGTGATGGCGCCCGCAAATCCCCCGCCGACGTTCTTGAGATCGGCCACCGAGCTCTTCAGCTCGTCGCGGTACTCCTGGACCAGCGGCAGCGGCCAGAGCATCTCGCCGGCGTCGCTGCCGTGCGCGACCAGGCGGTCGACGAGATCCCGCGGGTTGCCCATGATCCCCGCCACCTGCGTGCCGAGGGCGATCCGGCAGGCTCCGGTGAGCGTCGCCAGGTCGATGATCACGTCGTGTCGCTCCTCGCAGGCGAGCGCGAGGGCGTCGGCGAGAACCAGGCGCCCCTCGGCGTCGGTGTTGAGCACCTCGACCGTCTTGCCGTTGCGGTAGCGGATGACGTCGCCGGGCTTCTGAGCGCTGCCGCTCGGCAGGTTGTCGGTGGCCGCGACGTATGCGGTGACCTCGACGGCCGGCTCCAGCCGACCGACGGCCGCCATGACGGCGCACACGGCGGCGGCTCCTGCCATGTCCTGCTTCATGGTCTCCATCGCGCCCGCCGGCTTCAGCGACAGGCCGCCGGAGTCGAACGTGATCCCCTTTCCGACCAGCGCGACCTTGAGCTTCCGGCGATGGCGCGGCCGGTAGCGCATCCGCAGGAAGCGCGGCTCCTCGCTACTGCCGCGGTTGACGGCGAGCAGGCCGTTGAGGCGCAGCCGGCGGATCTCGCGGGGGCCCATCACCTCGACGCGCGCCGCGCCCCCCCGGCACATGCGCACGGCGCGCTCGGCGAGCGCCGCCGCGGTGAGGATCGAAGGCGGCTCGTTCACCAGGTCGCGGGCGGAGAAGGTCGCCCGCACCGTCTCGCGCAGGTCGTCGAGCGCCTCGGACAGGCGGCGCACGTCGAGATCGGCGGCGAGAAGTGCCACCTGCGACAGCTCGGGCTTCGGCTCCTTCGGCGGCTGGCGGTAGCGGTCGAAGCGGTATCCCGAGAGCGCGATCGCCTCGGCCACCGCCGCCATCTCCTCGGTCGTCGCCTTGGGAAAGAAGACCGCCGCGCGCCGCGCGCCTTCGCCGCGCGCGGCACGCGCGGCCGCAGCCGCCATGCGCCTCCACCGCTCGAGCGTTCGCGCCGCGGGCTTGCCGCTCCCGGCGAGAACCACCGCCCGGAACGTGCCCGAGCCGTCGACGCGGTGGAGCAGGGTCTGCCCTTCCTGGCCACGGAAGCCGGCCGCGCGCACGTGGCGCGCCAGCGCTCCGCCGAGCTTGCGATCGAGACGGCGAAGCAGCGCCGAGTGCTGCTCTCCCTCCGCGACGGGAACGATCAGCGCTTCGGTCGTCACCGACTCGGGTCCGGCCGCGCGTCTGGGTTGGAAGCGGATCTCGGTCACCAAGCTACCTCCGGGGTGCGTCGACGGACGCCGAAGGCGTCGCGTCGGAGAACCTCTCATAGCCAATTTGCCTTCGGTACGGGAGACCGCAAACGATTTGACACTGCGCGCCGCCGTGTGATCGATCGAGCGTTTGCTCCTCCACGAAAGGAGGTGCCGCAATGAACCACATCCTTCCCGAGTCCGAAGAGTATCTCGAGCAGGGAGAAGGGACGTTCTTCACTTTCGTCACCTTGGTGAAAGCGGCTCGCAGAGCGCCGAGCGACGATTCACCCAACCGACGAAGGTGACGAAGGTGAAGAACGTCCCCTAGCGTACGGCCCAGGTGTCGCCCTGGCGGAGCAGCTTGTCGACGTCGCCCTCGCCGAGCTGCTCGCGGGCCGCGGCGATCTGCTCGGCGACCCGCTGCTCGTAGGTTGGCTTGGAGACCGCGAGAAACACGCCGACCGGCGTCGGGAACTGCGGCGGCTCGAGGCGCGACAGCAGGTAGGCGAGCGCCGGGTTGCGCTCGTCGTAGACCACCAGATCGGACTCGCTGACCCCGTTGCCGAGCTCGACCACCTCGGGCTCCAGACGCGGGCTCAGGCGGATGCCCCGGTCGCGGTCCTTGCCGAAGACGAGCGGCTTGCCGTGCTCGAGCACGATCTGCGCGTCGGCCTTGGTGGCCTTTTCGGTGAGCGGCGCCCAGGCCCCGTCGTTGAACACGTTGCAGTTCTGCAGGATCTCCACGAACGCGGCGCCCTTGTGCTCGTAGGCCCGCCGCAGGACGTCGTGCAGCTGCTTGGCGTCGACGTCGACCGAGCGGGCGGCGAACGACGCTTCGGCGCCGAGCGCGATCGCGATCGGGTCGAACGGATAGTCCGGCGAGCCCACCGGCGTCGACTTGGTGACTTTGCCCGACTCCGAGGTCGGCGAGTACTGCCCCTTGGTGAGCCCGTAGATCCGGTTGTTGAACAACAGGATCTTCAAATCCACGTTGCGCCGCAGCGCGTGGATCAGGTGGTTGCCGCCGATCGACAGCGCATCGCCGTCCCCGGTGACCACCCAGACGCTCAGCTCCGGGCGCGCCGTCTTCAGGCCGGTGGCGATCGCCGGCGCGCGGCCGTGGATCGAGTGGAATCCGTAGGTGTTCATGTAGTACGGGAAGCGGCTCGAGCAGCCGATTCCCGAGATGAACACGAAGTTCTCGCGCGGCACGCCGAGCTCGGGCAGCACGCGCTGCACCTGGTTCAGGACCGCGTAGTCTCCGCAGCCCGGGCACCAGCGGACTTCCTGATCGGAGGCGAAGTCCTTCTTCGAAAGCTTGACCGCCGTGGAGTCGCTCATCGTCGTTTCCTTCACGCCTCGATCAGGCGCTGCACGCGCGTCACCAGCTCCGACACCTTGAACGGCCGTCCCTGGATCTTGTTCATGCCGACGGCGTCGACCAGGTACTCGGCCCGAAGGACGCGCACCAGCTGACCGAGGTTCAGCTCGGGGACGAGGATCTTGCGGAAGCGGGACAGGATGTCGGGCAGGTCGGCGGGCAGCGGATTCAGGTAGCGCAGGTGCACGTGCCCGACGGCCTTGCCGCGGGCGACGAGATCCTTCACGGCCGCCGCGATCGCGCCGTAGGTGCCGCCCCAGCCGATCACCAGCACGTCGCCCTGCGGCGCCCCGCCGACCGGGGTAGGCGCGATCTCCCGCGCGATGCCGGCCACCTTCCGCGCGCGGATGCGGATCATCTGCTCGTGGTTGGCGGGGGAGTAGCTGACGTTGCCGGTGATGTGCTCCTTGGAGAGACCGCCGATGCGGTGCTCGAGGCCGGGCGTGCCGGGCCGCACCCACGGCCGAGCCAGCGTCCGCTCGTCGCGCAGATAGGGGAAGAAGCCCTGCGGATCGGTGCGAAACGCCACCGGGAAGTCGGGCAGGTCCGCGAACCTCGGCACCAGCCAGGGCTCCGTGCCGTTGGCGAGGTAGCCGTCGGTCAGCAGGATGACCGGCGTCATGTACAGGATGGCCAGGCGCGCCGCCTCGAACGCCGCGTAGAAGCAGTCCGAGGGCGTCATCGCGGCGATCACCGGGACCGGCGACTCGCCGTGCCGGCCGTACATCGCCTGCAGCAGGTCGGCCTGCTCGGTCTTGGTGGGCATCCCCGTCGAGGGCCCGGCTCGCTGGATGTTGACGATCACCATCGGCAGCTCGACCATCACGCCGAGGCCGATCGTCTCCATCTTCAGGTTCATACCGGGACCGCTCGTCGTGGTGATGCCGAGCGCGCCGCCGAACGCCGCGCCGAGAGTCGCGCCGGCCGCGGCGATCTCGTCCTCGGCCTGGAACGTCGTCACGTCGAAATGCTTGAGGCTCGACAGCTCGTGCAGGATGTCGCTCGCGGGGGTGATGGGATAGCTGCCGAGGAACAGCGGCAAGCCGGCCTTGCGGCTCGCGGCGACGAAGCCGAGCGCCGCGGCGTTGTTGCCGGTGATGTTGCGGTAGAAGCCGGGAGCGATCGGTGCGGGCTTCACCTGGTAGGAGACGGCGAACAGCTCGGTGGTCTCGCCGAAATTGTAGCCGGCGTGTAGCGCCCGGAGATTCGCCTCGACGAGATCGGCGCTCTTCTTGAACTTGACCCGGATCCAGTGCTCGGTCGATTCGATCGGGCGGTGGTAGAGCCAGGAGATCATGCCGAGAGCGAAGAAATTCTTGCAGCGCAGCGCCTCGCGGTTGGATAGCCCGAGATCCTGCAGCGCGTTGACGGTCAGCTTGGTGACGTCGACGGGAAAGACCTGGTAGCGATCGAGTGATCCGTCGTCGAGCGGGCTGTTCGCGTAGCCCGCGCGTTGCAGGTTCTGCTCGCTGAACGCCTCGGTGTTGACGATCAGGATGCCGCCGCTCTTCAGGTCGCCGAGGTTCGCCCTGAGCGCGGCCGGATTCATCGCCACCAGCACGTCGACGTCGTCGCCGGGAGTGAACACCTCCTGGCTCGCGAAGTTCACCTGGAACGCGCTCACTCCCGCCAGCGTGCCGGCCGGAGCGCGGATCTCGGCGGGGAAGTCCGGCAACGTGCCGATGTCGTTTCCGGCCAGCGCCGACTCGGTGCTGAACTGCATGCCGGTGAGCTGCATGCCGTCACCCGAATCGCCGGCGAAACGAATGACGACCGACTCTCTCTCCTCGACCTTCTTGACGCGCTGGGGTTCCCCCGGCGGGGCGACCGACATCTTCATCTTTCCTCCGAAGTATTCCTGAATCTATAGCGGCGGCCCGGCGGAGTTTCAATCATTCCGGGAGATTGCGCGCGCGCGAACGGACGGGTCTTGCGGTATCCGAGGAACGTCGGCGGGAAAACCGTTCGACACGCTCCGGCGCGGCTTATCCGACGGCCTTCTTCAGCTCGCGATGGGTCGTCGCATCGTGGCTCGATCGCGGTTCTCGCCGGAACGCTTCCGCGCTGCGCAGGGTCGGAACACGGCGCAGGCGCCACTCCTTCAAGCCACGTCGCAGGTATTCGGGGTCGAGCCCGAGGACGTCGCAGATGTTGACGAACGAGAAGAACCAGCGCGAGCTTTCCGTCTCGAAGAGCCACGCTTCGGCGTCCTGGAACAGTTGGCGGCCGCGACCGTCGCTGCTGAACGCCTGCTTCATGTAGCAGTCGACCGCGTCGGTGAGCACGGCGGCCATCAAGCGCTTCTCGCCCTCGACGAACCCCTTCTCGCGCAATGCCGCGAAGAACTGGGCCGGCAGCACCATGTCGGGCTGAAAGACGGGGCCGGCGATCTCCTCGGTCGGATCTCTGCGACTCTCGGTCATGCCTGTGGAAACCCTCGAATTCTTAGACGGGGCGATGGGCGCGATTATTCGCGGCAGCGCCGCCTTCTGCGCCGCGCGGCGCGTTCGATGCCGGGGACTCGCGAGGGAGGAGCGGCCGGCGCAGCGGCTTCGCACACGGGCTCTCATACGGAGAACGACGCTCCACAGCCGCAGCTCTTCTTCACGTTGGGGTTGTTCAGCTTGAAGCCCGATTCCATCAGGCCCTCGGCGTAGTCCAGCTCTGTGCCGTGCAGGTAGAGATAGCTCTTGCGATCGCTCACCACCGAGACGCCGTCCCGCTCGAACACCTTGTCGCCGCTGCGCGTCTCGTCGACGTCGAGCTTGTACTGCAACCCCGAGCAGCCCCCGCCGATCACCTTCACGCGCAGCACCTTGCCGGCTTGGTCGCCGATCAGCGCCTTGATCTTGCGGGCCGCACTCTCCGAGATCGTGATCATCGCCGTCGCGCTTCTCCTCTAGCTCGCTCTCGCCATCGCATAGTCGGCCGACAGGCCGCGCAGCCGCCTCACCTCGGCCACCACTCGCGCGGCCACGACGTCGACCTCTTCGCCCGTAGTGAAGCGCCCGAGACCGAAGCGGACCGACGCGTGCGCGAGATCGTCGCCCTGCCCGAGCGCTCGCAGCACGTAGGAGGGCTCGAGCGTCGCCGAGCTGCACGCCGAGCCGGTCGACAGAGCCACCTCGCGGTTCAACGCCATCAGCAGCGACTCGGATTCGACGAAGCGGAAGCTCAGGTTCAGATTGCCCGGCAGGCGCTCGGTGGGATGGCCGTTCAAGACCACGCGGTCGAGCGCCGAGGTGAGCGTCCGCTGCAGCCGGTCGCGCAGCGACGCGAGGCGGGGCGCCTCTTCCGGCATCGCTTCGGCGGCGATCTCGCACGCCCGCCCGAGGCCGACGATGCCCGGAACGTTGAGCGTGCCGGAGCGCAGTCCGCGCTCCTGTCCGCCGCCCTCGATCAGCGGCAGCAGGCGCACCCGGGGGTTTCTCGCGCGCACGTAGAGCGCGCCCGCCCCCTTCGGCCCGCAGATCTTGTGCGCGGAGAGCGACAGCAGGTCGATGCCCATCGCCTCGACGTCGACCGGCACCTTGCCCACCGCCTGTGTCGCATCGGTGTGGAACGGCACGCCGCGCCGCTTGGCGACCTGACCGATCTCGGCCACCGGGTGGATCGTGCCAATCTCGTTGTTGGCGAACATGATCGACACGAGCACGGTCTGCGGGGTGATCGCGGCATCGACCGCCCGCGGATCGACGCGCCCGTAGCCGTCGACCGGCAATACGGTGAGCCGCGCCAGGCCCCTGCGCTCGAGCGAGCGGCAGGTGTCGATCACCGAGCGGTGCTCGGTTGCGCAGGTCACCAGGTGATTGCCCTTGTCGCGGTGGAACTCGAGCACGCCCTTGATCGCGAGGTTGTTCGACTCGCTCGCCCCGCCCGTGAACACGATCTCCTTGCCGCCGCCCGCGCCGATGGTCCGCGCGACCTGCTCCCTGGCGTGCTCCACGGCGGCCTCCGCGTCCCACCCGTAGGGATGATTCCGGCTCGCGGGGTTACCGAAATTCTCCCGGAAAAACGGGAGCATGGCCTCCAGGACCCGGGCGTCCACCGGGGTCGTGGCGTGATAATCCATGTAAATGGGGCGAGTCATCTCGGCATCCCGGAGGCCGGGACGTTAACCGGACCTATATGGTCCTGTATAGGGCCGGCCCGCGGGGGTGTCAACCAAGCGGTCGGCCCGGTCGCAGGACTCGCGCCAGGAACCGGCCGGTGTGCGACTGCTGGTTGCCGGCCACTTCCTCCGGAGTGCCCGCGGCGACCACACGCCCGCCGTCGTCTCCCCCCTCGGGACCGAGGTCGATGACGTAATCGGCGCTCTTGACGACGTCGGGATGGTGCTCGATGACGAGCACGGTGTTGCCGGCCTCGACCAAACGCGACAAGACGCCGAGCAGGCATTCGATGTCGGCGAAGTGGAGGCCGGTGGTCGGCTCGTCCAGGATGTAGAGCGTGCGGCCGGTGCCGCGCCGCGCCAGCTCTCGGGCAAGCTTGATGCGCTGGGCCTCGCCCCCGGACAGCGTGGTGGCGGGCTGCCCGAGGCGAAGATAGCCGAGACCGACGTCCTGCAGGACGCCGAGCCGACTGGCCGCCGCGGGGATCGCCGAGAACAGCGTCAGCGCCTCGCTGATCGTCAGGTCGAGCACCTCGGCGATCGTCGTGCCCCGGGAGCGGATCTCGAGCGCATCGCGGTTGTAGCGCTTGCCGCCGCACTGGTCGCAGATCACGAACACGTCGGGCAGGAAGTGCATCTCGATGCGCAGCAGCCCGTCGCCCCGGCACGCCTCGCAGCGCCCGCCCTTGACGTTGAACGAGAAGCGCCCGGGTCCGTAGCCGCGCACCCGTGCGTCGGGGGTCTCGGCGAACAGCTCCCGCACGACGGCGAAGAGGCCCGTGTAGGTCGCCGGGTTGGAGCGCGGGGTGCGGCCGATCGGCGATTGGTCGACGTCGACCACCTTGTCGAGGAACTGCCAGCCCTCGAGCGCGGCGAACTCCCCCGCCTTCGCCTTGGCCTGGTGCAGCTTGCGCGCGACGGCCGGATAGAGGGTGTCGACGATCAGCGAGCTCTTGCCGGAGCCGGACACGCCGGTCACGCAGGTGAGCGTGCCGAGCGGCACCTCGATCGAGACGTCGCGCAGGTTGTTCGCCCGCGCGCCCTGCAGGCGGAGCGCCCAGCCGTTGCCGCGCCGGCGCTCGCGCGGCACGGCGATCTCGCGCCGCGCGCCGAGGTATTGCCCGGTCAGCGACTGCGGCGCGGCGAGCACCTCGGCGGGCGTGCCGGCGGCGACGATCCGCCCGCCCTGCTCGCCCGCTCCCGGGCCCATGTCGACGACGTAGTCGGCCGCGAGAATCGTGTCGCGGTCGTGCTCCACGACGATCACGGTGTTGCCGAGGTCGCGCAGCCGCTCGAGGATGCGGATCAAGCGAGCGTTGTCCCGCGGATGCAGGCCGATCGACGGCTCGTCGAGGATGTAGAGCACGCCGACCAGGCTCGATCCGATCTGCGTGGCCAGGCGTAGCCGCTGGCCTTCGCCCCCCGACAACGTCGCCGCCGGCCGATCGAGCGTGAGGTATTCGAGGCCGACCTCGGCGAGGAAGCCGAGCCGCGCGACGATCTCCTCGAGCACGCGGCGGGCGATCTCGCGCTTCTGCGGCGCCAGCTCGAGGCCGTGGAAGAACCGCTGCGCCTCGCCGATCGACAGTCCCGCGACCTGGACGATCGAGCGGCCGCCGACGGTCACGTGCTCGGCTTCGGGTCGCAGCCGCGACCCCCGGCACGCCGCGCACGGGTGCGCGGTCAGATACTCGGAGAGATCCTCCTCTTCCTCGCCGTCCTCGCTCATGGCCTCGCGGCGGCGCTTCTCGAGCAGCGCGAGCACGCCCTCGAACGGCCGCGAGAACGTGAAGCTCTTGCCCTCGCGCTCGTGCACGAACTCGATCTCGCGGCCGGCGGTGCCGTCGAGAATCGCTTGGCGAGCCGCGGCGGGAAGCTCGCCGAACGGCGTGTCGAGATCGAAGCCGACGGCGCGGCCGAGCGCGGCGAGCAGCGTCACGTGGAACGACGAGGGCCGCCGCCCCCACGGAGCGATCGCCCCCTGACGCAGCGACAGCCGCTCGTCGGGGACCACCAGGTCAGGATCGATGAAGCTGTGCGCGCCGAGGCCGCCGCAGCTCGGGCACGCGCCGTACGGGCTGTTGAACGAGAACAACCGCGGCGAAAGCTCGGGGTAGGACACGCCGCAGTCGGGACAGGCGAAGCGCTGGCTGAAGACGATCTCCTCGGCGCCGCTCTCGCCGACGAGCACGCGGCAGACTTCCTCGCCGTAGCGGAACGCCACTTCGAGCGAATCGGCGAGCCGGCGCTCGACGCCCGGCTTCAGCACCAGCCGGTCGACGACGACCTCGACGGTGTGCGGCTGATTCTTGACGAGCGAGATCTCCTCCTCGAGGTCGCGGGCCTCGCCGTCGACGCGCACCCGCACGAACCCCGCGCGCCGCAGGTCCTGCAGCTCGCGCCGGAACTCTCCCTTGCGGCCGCGCACCACCGGAGCGAGCACCTGGAGGCGGCTGCCGTCGGGCAGCGCGCGCAGGCGGTCGACGATCTCGGGGAGGGTCTGCGCGCCGATCGCCCGGCCGCAGCGAAAGCAGTGCGGCTCGCCGGCGCGCGCGAACAGCAGGCGCAGGAAATCGTAGAGCTCGGTGACCGTGCCGACCGTCGAGCGGGGATTCCGCCCGAGGCTCCTTTGCTCGATCGCCACCGCGGGGGAGAGCCCTTCGATCGAGTCGACGTCGGGCTTCTCCATCTGCTCGAGGAACTGGCGGGCGTAGGCGGAGAGCGATTCGACGTAGCGCCTCTGCCCCTCGGCGTAGAGCGTGTCGAAGGCGAGCGAGGACTTCCCCGAGCCCGACAGGCCGGTGACGACGATCAAGCGGTCGCGCGGCAGGTCGAGCGAGAGGTTCTTCAGGTTGTGGCTGCGCGCGCCGCGAATTCGGATGCTGCCCGGCATCGCTCAGCGCGGCACAGCCGCAACCAAACGGCGGTCGCCTATTGTGGTCTCGTATCTCATTTCGTCGTGCCAAGAGACGAAATTCTACGTAGTAGATCAGCGCCCGGCCGCACCGCGCCGAGCCATGTCGGCGGCCATCCGGATCGCGCTCGCCATGCTCGAGACGTCCGCCCGGCCGCGGCCGGCGATGTCGAACGCCGTGCCGTGATCGGGCGAGGTGCGCGGGAACGGCAGGCCGATCGTGACGTTCACCCCGTCGTGGAAATGGAGCAGCTTGAACGGGATCAGCCCTTGATCGTGGTAGAGCGCGATCACCGCGTCGAACTCGCCGGCTCGCGCCCGGAAGAAGACGGAGTCCGGCGGGTGCGGGCCGTCGAGCGCCACGCCGCGCTCGCGCGCCGCACGCACCGCCGGGGCGAGAACCCGCTGCTCCTCGTCGCCGAACGCGCCGGACTCGCCGGCGTGCGGGTTGAGCCCGGCCAGCGCCAGGCGCGGGCGGTGGATCCGGAAGTGCCGCCGCAGCGCCGTGCGGGCGATCTCCGCGGTGCGCGCCACGCGCTCGGCGGTCACCGCCGCCGGAACGTCGCGCAGGGGTATGTGCGTGGTCACCAGCACGACCCGCAGCGACGGGCCCGCCATCATCATGCGGACCTCGGCGTCGCCGGCGAGGCGCGCGATCAGCTCGGTGTGCCCCGGGAAGTCGTAGCCGAGCGCCTGGATCGCGTGCTTGGCGACCGGCGCCGTCACCACGCCGTCGGCGCCGCCGCCCCGCACCAGGTCGACGGCGCGGAGGATCGCGCGGTACGCCGCCTCGGCTCCGGGCCCGCACGCCGCGCCCGGCCGGCGCTCGATGGCGGCGAGCGCCGAAACCTCCTCCACGGGCAGCGGGCGGCGCCGCGCCGCCCACGCGCGGCCGAGCCGCAGCCGGCGAGCCGTGTCGGCGAAGACGCCGGCGTCGCCGACCAGGACGAAGCGCGCCCGCCGCCCGAGCTGCCGCGACAGGCAAGCGCGCAGCGCGATCTCGGGACCGATCCCCGCGGGATCGCCCATGGTCACGGCGAGCGTGGGCTTCGCTCCGTCAGGGTTCAACGAGAACCCTCTTGGCTATGAGCAGCGGGCGCAACACCGTACGGTCAAAACGATGCGCTGCGCGCCTGTCAGCTCCATCCGCACCGCCGGCGGCTCAAAGTTTGATCTCCACGAAATGCCGCTTCTGGATGTCCTCGAGCAGCCATCGCTTGTAGCGCTCGTCGAGCGCGTCGTTGTAGAGCTTTTCCTTGATCTCCGCCGCCACTTCCTCCTGGGGCCGATGGGCGACGTCGATGCGCTGCTCGAGCTTCAGCAGGTGCACGCCCATCTTGGTGCGGATCGGCTCGCTCACCTCGCCGTCCTTCATCCTGCCGACCGCGCTCTCGAACTCGGGAAGCAGCTTCGCGGGCTCGACCTCGCCGAGGTCGCCGCCGTCGGCGGCCACCGGGTCCTCCGACACCTGCTGGGCGACCTTGGCGAAATCCTCGCCCTCGGCGAGGCGCGCCTTCACGGCCCGCGCGCGCTCCACGACCGCCTGGACCACCTCGCCGGGCGCGTCCGCTTCGAGCCGCAGCGTGATCTGGCGGACGTGCACCTTGCCCGGCACCTCGTAGTCCTTCTTGTGCGCCTGGTAGTAGCGGTCCACGTCCTGCGGGCTGACCGTGACCTTGCCGCGGATCTCGCGGTTCAGCAGTTGGACCTTCTCGATCTCGCCGCGCACCTGCGCGCGATATTTCTCGTAGTCCATGCCCTGCTGCTGCAGCGCCGCCTTCAGCTGCTCTTCGTCGACGCGGTTCGTCTCCTTGATGTGGTCGATGTAGCGGTCGACGTCCTGGTCGCGCACCTGGATGCCGCGCGCCGCGATCTCGCGGGCGAGCAGCTTCTCGGTGATCAGCGCCTGCAGCATGTCGTTCTGGCTCGCCTCCGGCGCGTTCGGCATCACCGCGCGTTGCTTGGCCTCGTACTGCCTCAGCTCGTAGAGCGTGATCGGCTCGCCGTCGACGCTGGCGACGATGCGGTTGACGACCTCCGCGCGCCCCACTGCGGCCGACAGCATCAGCCAGGCGACGACCCACGATCTCTTGGGCTTCATGAGCGGACCTCCAGAGGAGCCATTTGGCCGGTTTTCCCGGCCGTGTCCACCGCGACGGCCTCGACGGCGCCGAGCTCGCGCAGCAGCCCGAGCACCGCCCGCGCGATGCCGGCGAGGTCGATGTGGTCGACGGCGATCGCGACCTCGTTCTCGGGAAGAAGGCGCAGGTCCCGGCGAGCGCGGGCGAGCGCCACCACCCGCTGCGGATCGACGCGGCTCGCCTCGTGGAACCGCAGCACCAGCCGCCCACCCTGGCGGCGCAGGCGCAGCACCATCGCGCGCTTCAAGTGGCGGCGCAGGTCCATGACGTCGAGCAGCGTGCCGACGCGCGCCGGTACCGGGCCGAAACGGTCTTCGAGCTCGCCGGCGAGCTCGTCGAGCTCTTCGCGGCTCTCGGCGCGCGCCATCCGCTTGTAGAGAGCGAGCCGCTGGCCGACGTCGGCGACGTAGTCCTCGGGAATGAACGCGGCAATGCCGAGCTGGATCTCCGGCTCCACATCCACGCGCCGGCGCTCGCCGCGCAGCTCGCGAATCGCCTCCTCGAGCATCTGCGTGTACAGCTCGAAGCCGACCGCGGCGACCTGCCCCGACTGCTGCTTGCCGAGCAGGTTGCCCGCGCCGCGGATCTCGAGGTCGTGAACGGCGAGGCGGAAGCCCCCGCCGAGGTCGTCGAGCGACGCCAGCACCTCGAGGCGCTTCTGCGCGTCGCGGCTGATGAACGACTCCCCGGGCAGCAGCAGATAGGCGTACGCGCGCTGGTGCGAGCGGCCGACGCGGCCGCGCAGCTGGTAGAGCTGCGCCAGGCCGAAGTGGTCCGCGCGGTCGATGAAGATGGTGTTGGCGTTGGGGATGTCGAGGCCCGATTCGATGATCGCGGTGGTCACCAGCACGTCGATCCGCTTCTCGAGGAAGTCGAGCATCACCTTCTCGAGAGCCGAGCCGTGCATCTGGCCGTGCGCCACGCCGATGCGCGCTTCGGGGAGGAGCTCGCGCAGCCGGGCGGCGGCGCGGTCGATCGTTTCCACGCGGTTGTGCACGAAGAACACCTGGCCGCCGCGCCCCAGCTCGCGCAACGTCGCCTCGCGGATCAACGACTCGTCGTAGCGGGTGACGTAGGTGCGGATCGCCTGCCGGTCGACCGGCGGGCTCTCGATGATCGACAGGTCGCGGATCCCGGACAGCGCCATCGACAGCGTGCGTGGGATCGGCGTGGCGGTGAGCGTCAGCACGTCGACGAGCTTGCGCAGGCTCTTGATCTTCTCCTTGTGGGCGACGCCGAAGCGATGCTCCTCGTCGATCACCAGCAGGCCGAGGTCCTTGAGCTCGACGTCGCTCTGCAGCAGCCGATGCGTGCCGATCACGATGTCGACCTCGCCGCGCGCCATCGCCTTCAGCACGGCCCGGGCCGCTTCGCCCTTGCGGAATCGCGACAGCAGCTCGATGCGCACCGGGAAGCCCGCGAAGCGCTTCTGGAAGGTCTCGAAGTGCTGTTGCGCGAGCACGGTGGTCGGCACCATCAGGAGCACTTGTTTGCCCTCCATCACCACCGTAAAGGCGGCGCGCAGCGCCACCTCCGTCTTGCCGAAGCCGACGTCGCCGCACACCAGCCGGTCCATCGGACGCGCCCTCTGCAGGTCGGCGAGGACCTCGGCGATCGCGCGCTCCTGATCGGGCGTCTCCTCGAACGGGAAACGGGCCTCGAACTCGCGGAAGTACTCGTCGGGCGGGCGGAAGGAACGTCCTTCCATCACCTCCCGGGCCGCGTAGATGGCGAGCAGCTCGTGGGCCATCTCGAGAACGGCCTGTCGCGTCTTCGCCTTGACCTTTTCCCACGACGTGCCGCCGAGCTTGTCGAGCTCGGGCGCCGAGCCGTCGGCGCCGACGTACTTCTCGACCACGTTGATGCGGTCGACGGGAACGTAGAGCCGGTCCCCGCCCTGATATTCGAGGTGGAGATAATCCCCCTCGGTGTCGGCGACGGTGAGGTGGCGCAGGCCCTTGTAGCGGCCGATGCCGTGATCGACGTGGACGACGAAGTCGTCGGGCTTGAGCTCGGCGAGGCTGGCGAGGAACTTGCCGACGTCGAGCGCGCGGCCGCGCCGGCGGCGGCGCTCGCCGAAGATCTCCTCCTCGGTCACCACCGCGAGCCGGTCGGCGGGCAGATGAAAGCCCGCCGCCAGGTCGCCGAGCACGATCATGCGGCGCGCGTCGGAGGGGAGGTCGCGGAACCGGCGGTCGAGGATCGGCACCTCGAGCTCGTGGACGGCGAGCAGCCCTTTCAGCCGGTTGGCTTGCGCGCGGTCGTGGGCGACGAGGACGACGCGCTCGGCGTCGCGCTCCCACGCCGAGAGGCGCTCGACGAGCGGCCGAATCGACGTCTCGCGCCCTCGCCCCGGCGATGGCACGCCGAGGTCGGTGGTGACGAAGCTCTTCACCCGCATCACGCCGTGCCGCGCGTCCTCGCCGGCGAGCATCTCGATCGGGTCGAGCTCGATCGTGGCGAAGCGGCCGCGCTGCGCGCGCAGCGCGGCGGGCTCGAGGTACAGCTCGTCGGCCCGCGGTACCAGGCGCCGCGCGGCGGCGGCCGCCGCCGCATGCGCGGCGAGGCTGCGCGCGAACGCCTCCTCGGCCTCCTCCACGGCCGCCGGCCGGTCGAGCCAGAACAGCAGTCCGGCGGGGCAGTAGTCGGCGACGGTTTCGAGCGCGGGATGGAGGAAGGGGAGCAGAAACGCGCTGCCCGGAAACGCCAGGCCCGCCTCCATGCGGTCGAGGGCGGCCAGCCGGTCCGGCCGCGCCACGTCGAGATCGTCCGCCCGCGTCTCGATCGCGCGCCGCACGGCCGGGTCGGTCCAGCGCTCGAGCGCGTATTCCCGCCACGGCGTGATCAGCACCTCCGACCAGCGGCCGAGCGAGCACTGCGTGGCGGGATCGAACGCGCGGATCGCCTCGAGCACGTCGCCGTCGAACTGCAGGCGGAGCGGCAGCGCGGCGACCGCCGGGTACACGTCGACGATTCCGCCGCGCACGGCGAACTCGCCGCGGTCCTCGACCTGCGCCACGCGATGATAGCCGCCGCGCACGAGCCGCTCGGCGACGCGCTCGAAGCCGATCTCCTCGCCCTCGACCCAGTACGGCGAGAGCTCGAGCAGGGCGCGGCGCGGCGGTACCCTCTGCGCCAGGGCATCGGCGGTGGTGACGACGATCGGCGCCTTGGCCTGGTTCAGTTGATGGAGCGTGCTCAGCCGCTCGGCGACGAGCTCCTCGGTGGGAGAGACCCCGGACAGCGGCTCGGTGTCCCACGGCGGCAGCCAGTGCACGCGCCGCTCCAGCGGAGGCACGCTCTCGTCCTCGCCGACGAAGAACCGCAGGCCGCGCAGCCATTCCTCCGCCGCCGCGACGCTCGCCACGATCACCAGCGAGGGCGTCGGCGCCTCGGCGAGAAGCCGCGAGACGAAATAGGCCGGCGCGCCGCCCCGCAAGCCGAACACGCGAGCCCGCGCCCCGGCCGCGCGGGCCGCATCGGCCAGGCCACGGATGGCGTCGGCGATCGTTCGGCCCTCGGTCATGACCAGACGGGGACGGAACGTCCCCCGAGTTCTGTAGCAGCGCCCCGACGGCGAGTCGACAGCGACCGGAGCGACCGGCGATGCGCGATCGCGGCTCGCACGGTGCGGTGGTGTCCGCACAGGCGGTGTCCGTACGGTTGACAGCGTTCCGCCGCCGCTTCTACAAGCGTCTGCACTCCTTCCACGGAGGGAGGAGAGCTCCATGCGCACCCGGCTCGGCCGAAGGCTCTGGCCGCTCGTCTGCGTCTTCGCCGCGCTCGCGGCGCCGCTCTCGGCGCAAGTGCGGCCCGGAGAGACGATCGGCCGGAAGGATGCCGAGCGCGTCCGGGAGCTGGTGTCGCCGGGGGTGCTCTGGCTGCTCGGCCGCGGCATGGAGATGAGGATCATCGCTCGCCAGCCGTGCGAGGACCCTCCGGCCTATCGGGCGGCCACCGAGAAGTACTCCGCGCAGGTCCGGCTGCGGCCCGACGGCGTGCTCGACGAATCGACCTACGTCGCCGGCAGGCCGTTTCCGACCATCGACCCGAACGACCCGCAGGCGGCGACCAAGATCATGTACAACGTCGAGCGCACGCGCGCGTTCACCGACGACGTCACGGCACGTCTGCTGGATGCCGAGACCGGCTCGATCGCCCGGACACCGAACGGCGGGCAAACCTTCCGCGTCGAGCGGCACTTCGTGCTCGATGCGCTGCGCGTCCTCCGCTACGTCGGGCGCACCGAGACGGCGCCGGTCCCGGCGCTGCCGAATCCGGACGGCGTGCTGGCGAAGGCGGGGCAGTATCCCGTCCTCGAGCCCTTCGACCTGAAGGGAGCGGGCGTTCTCGGCTATCGCTATCTAGACGCCGGCAAGCAGGACGACACCTGGATCTACTTGCCGAGCCTGCGGCGCGCGCGGCGGCTGTCGAGCGTGCAGCGCTCGGATGCGTTGTTCGCGCAGGACGTCGACATCGACAGCTACGGCGGCTACGCCGGCCGGATCCCGCGGTTCCGCTGGAAGCTGCTCGGCGAGAAGCCGATGCTCGCCTCCCGGCACGGCGAGCGCCTGCCGCCGGCGCCGTGCCCGGGCGACGGCGGCGTGACGTTTTGCGAGAGCTGGGAGCCGCTGCCCAGGATGTGGGTGATCGAGGGGACGCCCCAGTTCGCCGGCTACGCGTATTCCAAGCGGGTGATCTTCGTCGACGACGAGACCTTCCTCATCGCCTACACCGACCTCTACGGCGAGAGCGGCGAGCTGTGGAAGGTGGCGATCAATCACCGGCGCCACGCGAGGAAGCCGAACCCCAACGCCGCCCTCGAATACCCGTTCGCGCGCGACTTCCTCTACGGCTTCGTGGTGGTGGACACGCAGCTCCATCACGCCACGCGCGCCGCACTGCCGGGCGTGGGATTCCCCAAGGAGCCGGGATGGTACGTCAACCAGGGCGACCGGATGGACGCCGGCGAGGACTGGTTCACGGTCGACGCGCTGATTCAGTGAGGGGACTCAGCGCGAGCAGGCGCGGCAGCGCCGCCTCTAGCGCCTGCTTGATGAGAGCGCAGGTCTCGCGGAAGAAGCCCTCGTCGCGGCTCGCGGGGTCGGCGATGTCGAGATCGGTCGTGTCGCCGGCGAACTCGCGCAGCGTGTAGAGCGGCTTGGCCGCCGCCAGCGGCATGCGCTCGACGATCGCCTTCTGCTCGGTGGTCATCGCCAGCACCAGGTCGGCGTCCTCGAGGAGGTGGAGATTGCGCTTGAGGTCCGTCGATGTCTTGGCATCGGCGAGATCGATCCCGTGGTCACGCAGCGCGAAGCGCGTGTCGAGCGAGACCAAGGCGCCGTCCCGCGCGTAGGGGGCGACGCCCGCGGAGTGGACGCGGATCGCGTCGGACAGCGCGCGCTCCTCGAGCATCTTGCGCAGCAGCGTCTCCGCCATGACCGAGCGGCTGGTGTTGGCGTGGCAGACGAAGAGGACGTTCATCGAGCGGAGGGGGCGGAACGCCCGCGGGTCGCGGCCGATCGCCGCGGCCCGCGGGCGCGTCAGACCGGGAGAAGATCAGAGACCGCTGGAGAACACGTCGTTCATGGTCTCCTTCTTGACCTTGGCGAGCTCGGGCTGGAGCGCCTTGCCGAGCGCGGCCGGATCCCAGCGGCCTTCGCCCTTCACCCGGCCCACCGAGTGCCAGCTCTGCATCACCCACACCGAGCGCCCGCCGACGCGGAAGACCTGGCCGTGGACGTCCTTCGCCTCGTCGCTCGCCAGCCACACGACCAGGGGCGCGATGTTGCCGGGATCGAACACGTCGAACTCGCCGGGCCCCGGCTTTTTCGCCATCAGCGTCGCCGTCGCCGGCGTGGCATCGACGGTGAGCCGGGTGCGGGCCACCGGCGCGATCGTGTTGACGGTCACGCCGTACTTGCGGAGCTCCTGATCGACGATGCCCGAGAACGCGGCGATCGCCGCCTTGGCCGCGCCGTAGTTCGACTGGCTGGCGTTGCCGAGCAGGCCCGAATCGGAGGAGGTGTTGATCACGCGCCCGTTGACCGGCTTGCCGGTCTCCTTGTTCTTGTTGCGCCAGTACTCGGCCGCGTGGCGCGTGACCGCGAACGTGCCCTTCAGGTGCACGGCCAGCACCGCGTCCCAGTCGTCTTCGGACATGTTGAAGAGCATGCGGTCGCGCAGGATGCCGGCGTTGTTGACGACGATGTCGAGGCTCTTGAAGTTGTCGAGAGCGCACTCCAGCATGCGCTTGGCGCCCTTGAAATCCGAGACGCTGTCGCCGTTGGTGACGGCCTCGCCGCCCATCTTCTTGATCTCGGCGGTCACCTCGGCGGCCGGCCCGATGTCCTTGCCGCTGCCGTCGAATCCCCCGCCCAGGTCGTTCACGACCAGCTTGGCGCCGTGCATGGCGAGGAGCAGCGCCTCCTCGCGGCCGATCCCGCGACCCGCGCCGGTGACCAGCGCGACTCTACCGTCGAGTAGACCCATGATCACGATCCTCCTTGACTCTCTTTCGCAATCGTCTGTTTCGCGCGCATAGAACCGAAGATTCCTGCCCTAATCGCGAGCGGCAAGTCAAGGTGGGTCCGGCGCGGCGCGGGTGCTGTCCTAAATACGAGCCGTGTCCTGCTTAGGACAGCACCCCGCGCCGTCGCGCGTCTCCTACCTCGGTTCGAGCCTCGGATCGTCGCTCGCCACGCACTTCGAGAGCTCGATCGTCGTCAGCTGCGGCGCCGCGAGGACGCCCTGGCGACGCCGCTCGTTGCATTGCCGGGCGGTTTCGAAGCTCCCCACCACCGCCCATCGAGAGAGCGGCGCCTTGACGTCGTAGAGCCTCCTCAACGCCGCGCCCGGATCCTTCCGGTAGGCCTTCGACCACCCCTTGGGACTCACTTGCCCGCGGGGCTGCCGGGCCTCCGGCGGCATCACCAAGTACCAGCCCAGCAAGGCCAGTGCGGCGGCGTGGCGATGGCTCATGGGACCGTGACGCGCCTACTTTTTCTTCTGCCTTTTGGCCGGAGGCTTGCTCGGGCCGGGCTTCGGCGGCGCGTCGGCGTTCAGGATCGGCACCTCGGCGGTCGGCGCCGGGCGGCCGACCACGTCGGCGACCTTGCCGGCGTCGTCGAAGACGACCTTATAGGTGATCCAGCGGTTGTACCAGTAGGTCCACTCGCGCTCCTGGAGCGAAGTGGTGCGATGCGTCGGCGGGTAGCCGAGCGAGGCGATCACCTGGTTGCGGGTCATGCCTCGCTCCACCTTGCCGCTGTCGATGGCGCGGCGTACCGCCGCCGGATACGCGGCGATCCGCGGGCGAGGATCCGCGCCGCTCAGCACCTTGTCGAAGTACTGCTGCGGCGCTTCCTGCCCGCTGCCGTACTCGTGCGTGAGCGTGAGCTTGACGTCGGCGGCGACGAACGTGACCGAGTCCCGGGTCGCCTTCTCGACCCGTACCGGGGTGCCGGCGGGCAGGGTCTTGCCGACCCAGTAGTTGGCGTCGTTGATGTTCTCGCTCTCGTAATGGACGTTGCAGCAGGTGAACAGGTCGCGCCCCGCGAAACGCTGCAGGACCTGCGGGGAAACCGCGGGCCGGCAGGCAGCCGCGAGCACCGCCGCCACCAGCACTGCCCTCCGACCACGCCGAAGCCGCGCGGACATCTCCTCTCCCTCCCTCACGAGCGAAACACGGGGATCACTTCCTTGCCGAACAGCCGGACGCTGTCGGCCGTCACGTGCCGGCCGAAGCTGATGAGGAACGTGTTGATGCCGAGCGCCAGGCTCTTCTTCAAGCGGTCGACGATCTCGCCCGGCGTCCCGGTGGGACAGAGCTCGGGGGCGCCGGTCAGGAAGCCGATCTCCTGGTGGACCGCCTCGGTGCGACGCCGAGCCTCGTCGGGCGACGACGCGATCGCGCCGATCGTCTGCTGCGAGACCTCGATCTCGTCGCAGTTGCGGCCTATCCTCTCGCAGTGGCGGCGCAGCACGGCGAGCTTTTCCGCGACCTGCGCGTGGAAGCCGCCGAGGTTGTTCCAGACGTCCGCATGCCGGGCGACGAGCTTGAGCAGGATCTGCTCCCCGGCGCCCCCGATCAGGATCGGCGGGTGGGGCTTGCGCACCGGCGGCGGCCAGCAGCGCGCGTTCTCGATGTGATAGTGCACGCCGTGGAAGGTCGGCGCGGGCTCGGTCCACATCCGCTTGAGGATCTCGAGCCCCTCCTCGAGCTGCTCCAGTCGAGTGCGGATGCCCGGGAACTCGTAGCCGTAGGCCTCGTATTCCTGGTCGAACCAGCCCGCCCCGTAGCCGAGGATCAGCCGGCCGCCGGCGATCTGGTCGAAGGTCGCCGCCATCTTGGCGAGCAGGGCCGGCGGGCGGTAGTTGTTGCAGAGCACGAGGAAGCCGAGCTCGATCCGCCGCGTGAGCGCCGCCACGGCGCTCATCTCGGTCCAGGCCTCGAGCGGGTCCTCGGGACCCACGCCGAAGAAGTGATCGGCCACCCAGACCGAATCGAAGCCGACCTCCTCGGCGAGCAGAGCGGCCTGCTGCACTTCGCTCCAGCTCGCGCCCCACTGCGGGAGCGACACGCCGAATTTCACTCTGCGGGCAGCCATGGTTTCACCTCGCCGATCAGCGGTTACGGCAAACCAGTTCCGGTTGCAACGCGACGGCAAGGAGATCGCCGGGTTCGCCACCGACACCCGCCGATCGATCCGCGGGCCATCAAGTAACGCGCGCCATCCGCTCGATCTCGGCCGCCTGCTGCGCGGACACCGGCATCACGGAGAGACGCGGCAGCCGCACGAGATCGAAGCCCTCGAAGCGCGGGTTCGCCTTGATGGCCGCCAGCGAGACCGCGCTCGGCAGCGGCCGCAGCGGCTCGAGATCGACGACCAGGAGCTTCGCATCCCGTCCCGCGGGATCGGGGTAGGCATCGCTCGCCGCCCGCGCCACGCCGACCACGGCCTTCTCGTCGCCGGTGTGGTAGACGAACACCGCGTCGCCCCGGCGCACGCCCGCCAGGTGTTTCAGCGCGAGCGGGTTGCGCACGCCGTCCCAGGTCGTCTTCCCCTCCGCCCGCAGCTTGGCGAACGAATAGGTCGAGGGCTCGGTCTTGAAGAGCCAGTGATGAGCCATGAGATTCCACCTCCGACCATTCGAAAAAAAAGGGTCGGGAGTCTTTTCGCGCCGCACCCTTCGGGCCGTTCCGGTAAAAGACTCCCGACCCCTTTTTCGCGGCATCTTCGGATCGGGGTCAGGGCTTCCTCCGCAGCTCGACCGTGTAGCCGTCGGGGTCGCGGATCCACAACTGGGGTCCGAGCTCGAAGAACTCGATGCCGCGCTCGCGCAGCGTCTGCTTGGCCGCCTCGTAGTCCTCGACCTCGACCGCGACGTGCGGATCGGTGGGGTCGACGGGCGCGTCGAGCTTCGGCCGCTGCATCAGGTGCAGCTGGCCGTCGCCGAGCGCGTACCACGCGCCGGGAAACCCGAGGTCCGGACGCGGCGTCTGCCGCATGCCGAGCACCTCCTCGTAGAACTTCCTCGATCGCTCGAGATCGCTGACGCGGATAGCGGCGTGGTGGAGCCTTCCGGTACGAATCATACGCGTCCTCCTTGCCGAGTCGGCACCGATGACGTTAGTCTAATTTCACCGGTCGTTCGCGATAACTCTCTCTTATTCGATGCACATCGAAACGCTCAAGGTCTTCTGCGACGTCGTCGAGACCCGCAGCTTCTCCGCCGCGGCGTCGCAGAACTTCGTCACCCAGTCCGCGGTCAGCCAGCAGATTCGCGCGCTCGAGACCAAGTACGAGTGCAAGTTGATCGAGCGGACGCGGGGCGCGGTGCAGGTCACGCCCGCGGGCGAGATCGTCTACCAGGCGAGCAAGGAGATCGTGCAGCGCCACCTCGAGATGGAGGGCAGCCTGCAGTCGATGAACCACCGGGTCGGCGGCACGCTGCGCATCGCCACGGTCTACAGCGTCGGCCTCTACGAGCTGTCCTCCCCGCTGCGCTCCTTCCTGCGCGCCTACCCGCAGGTCAAGGTGCACCTCGATTACAGCCGTTCGAACAAGATCCACGAGGACGTGCTGCGCGGCGTGATTGATCTCGGCATCGTCGCCTATCCGTCCAAGCGCCCGTACCTGGTGATCCTGCCGTTTCGCGAGGATCGCCTGGTGCTGATCTGCCATCCGCAGCATCCGCTCGCCTCCAGCAGGCAGATCCCGATCAACAAGGTTCACGGCGAAGCGGCCATCGGCTTCGAGCGCGACATCGCCACGCGCCGTTCCATCGATCGCGCGCTGCGGTCGCGCGGCGTGGCGCTGCGCTACGTCGCCGAGGTCGACAACATCGACACCATCAAGCGCTTCGTCGAGGTCGGTCAAGGGGTGGCGATCGTCCCGGAACCGGCGGTGCAGTCCGAGGTGAAGAGCGAGACGCTGACCGCGGTGGAGTTCAGCGACGAGCGGATCTCGCGTCCGCTGGCGATCGTTCACCGCAAGGGAAAGCAATTCTCGCTCGCCGCGCAGCGCTTCGTGGAGTTCCTGACGATCAAGGACGCGCTCGACGAGGTCGGCGCGAAGGTCGAGGCGGGCTGAAACGTCGACGGGCGGGTCCCGCGGCCGCTGTCAGCGAGTATCGGCGGATCTCCGCGGGGCGGCCCCGCGGGTGGGCGCGAGAGACGTGAAGAACTCCCGGAGCTTCTCCCGCCGTGCCGCGGGCACGTAATCGATGTTCATGCGCCGCTCGTTCACCTCCCAGTACTTCTCGCGCGTGACGCCCAGGAGGTCGTCGCGGATGTCCGCGACGAGGTCGTCGGGGAGTCCGGCGAAGCTCCGCGCGACGCGCTGCGCGGCGTCGGTCTCGCCGCGCAGGAGAAAGAAGCTCGCCGCCAGCGCCTGGGCCTTCTTCACGCCGGAAAGAGGGGCGGGCGCCGCCGCGTCGTACCGCAGCAGGTGATCGAGCAGGACCTCGCGGTTGGGAGCCCCCGCCGCCCACGCCTGCTCGACCAGGGCGCCGAGATCGTGCGCGACCAGCTCGACCACGAAGGACATCTGCTGCTCGCGGGCCACGCTGCCGTAGTAGACGAAGTGGTCGGCGATGTCGTCCAGCTCCTCGGGCTGTTCCGCGCAGAGCGCCTCGGCGAAGGTCCGGTACTGATCGAAGACGATGAAGAGCGCGCGCACGTCGCGGCGGTTGAGCGCGAGCCGCAGGAACGTGTTGAAGTAGCCGATCACCATCTCGCGCAGAGCGGCGTCGGCGCGCACCGGCTTCTCGACGCCGAGCCGGCGAGTCACCCGGGAGATCGTGCTCACCAGGTCGTGCATACGGGGGATCGCCGCGCTCATCACCTGCCGGAGCTGCGACAGGATCTTCATCTCGACCCAGCTGCGGCTCGCGGCCAGCTCGTCCACCGCCTTGGAAGAGAAGCCGAGGAACAGGCCGGGATCGGCATCGAACCAGGCCGGCGGCAGCGCGGCCTTCACCCTCCACAGCTCGCGTGCCACCCGCTCGAGCGACAGCACGCTCTCGATGGCGGTGCTGCGGTCGGCACGCTCCACGGAGCGGATGGCGACGTCGGCGACGTGCTCGATGCCCTCGGCCACCTGCGTGCGCAGCGCCGCGACGCGCGAAGGGCGAAGCCCGGTGCCTCCCAGCCCGGCGGCGATCTCGGCCTCGAGCCGCCGCAACAGCGAGTTCGGGTGCAGAAAGCGAAACACGTAATAGAGGTAGGGGATGACCAGCGTGAAGCAGGCGATCGTCAGCAGCAGCGAACCGTACAGCGCCAGCGCGGCGACGAAATCCTGCTTCTGGCCGGTGCCGGCCCAGATCACGCCCAGGCTGTTCACCAGCACCAGGGTGAGCATGCCGCGGTTCACCGGGTCGCGGACGAACAGCTCGAGGAACTTGACCGAGTACATGTTGGCGGTGAGCGGCACCGCGATCGCCACGGTGGTGAACACCACGGCGAGGATCTGGTTCGAGCTGCGGCTGAGCAGGTTCGTCAGGTGGCGCGCCTCGTTGACGTCGAAGCGCGCGAGATCGGAGAGCGGGCGGCCCTGCCAGAGGAGGTCGGCGGCGAGCCCCGCCGCCGCGACCGCGGCCAAGCCGCCCATCACCGCGACCATGCCGCGCGAGAAGTCGAACGGGGAGCGGTGCATCGCCACGAAGCCCCGGGCCGGGCTCAGGCCCGCAGCGCGCTCTTCAGCGCCCGATGCACGCTCTTCATGACCTTGATGCGGGCGTGGTTCTTGTCGTCGGCCTCGACCAGCACCCAGGGCGCGGATTCGGTGCTGGTGCGCTCGATCATCTCGCACGCCGCCGCCACGTAGGCGTCCCACTTCTCGCGATTGCGCCAGTCCTCCTCGGTGAGCTTGTACTGCTTGTAGGGAGTGACCTCGCGATCCTTGAAGCGCCGCAGCTGCTCCGCGGGGCTGATCATCATCCAGAACTTGAGCAGGATGATGCCGAACTCCGCGAGCTGCTCCTCGAACGCGTTGATCTCCGTATAGGCGCGCTGCCAGTCCTCCGCGCGGCAGAAGCCCTCGATGCGCTCGACGAGCACGCGGCCGTACCAGGAGCGGTCGTAGATGGTGATGCGCCCGAGCCGGGGGAGGCTGCGCCAGAACCGCCACAGATAGGGCCGCACGCGCTCCTCGTCGGTCGGCGCGGCCACCGACTGCACCTGGTAGTTGCGCGCGTCCACCGCCGAGATCAGCCGCCGGATCGCTCCGCCCTTGCCGGCCGCGTCCGGCCCTTCGAAGAGCAGCAGCAGCGAACGTCGCCGCTCGCGCAGGCGGCGGGACAGGAGGTTGATGCGCCCCATGTACTTCAGCAGGTCTCGCCGGTACTCGCCGTCGGCCACCCGTTTCGACAGATCGAGCTGCGAGATCACGTTCACCGGCTTCGGCTTCGGCCGGTCGGGGACCGGCTTCGAGCGAACGGCGCGCTGCACGCGGTCGAGGCGCTCGCCGAGCATCCGCAGCAAGGTTTGCGGGACGGCGAGGCTGCGGTAGCGCGCGTCGCTCGCCTCGACGATGTTCCAGGGCGCTTCCGCGGTGCTGGTGCGGCGCAGGGCGTGCTCGGAGATCTGCCGGAACCGGTCGTACTTCTTGAAGAACTTCCAGTCCTGCTTGGTGACCCGCCAGCTCTGGCGGGGATCGGCCTCGAGCTCCTTCAGGCGCTTGCGCTGAACGTCCTTGGAGAGGTGCAGCCAGAACTTCGCCAGCAGCACGTTCTCGGCCGCGAGCATTCTCTCGAAGTCGATGATGCGATCGAGCGCTTGATCCAGCTCGGTGGCGCCGGCGCTGCGAAAGACGCGATCGATGATCGGTGCCGTGTACCACGACCCGAAGAAGATGCCGACGCGGCCCTGCGGCGGCAGCACGCGCCAGAAGCGCCACATCGGCGGGCGCTCGCGCTCCTCGTCGCTCAGGTCCCACATCGCGTGCACCTCGACGCCGCGCGCGTCCAGCCACTCGAGCAGCAGGTTCACGGTCTCGGCCTTGCCGGCGCCTTCGACGCCGCCGATCAGGATCACGACCGCGAGCGGCGAAGTCGCCAGCCGCCGCTGCGCGTCGAGCAGCGCCGTGCGGACCTTCGGAGCCTCACGCTCGAAGGCGCGCTTGCTCAGCCGGTTGCCGATTTCTGCCGTCTCGAACATCCGGGAGTGCGCTATGCGGCGCGGAACTGCACGGTCACGCGATAACCGATGGCGGGGCCGCCCGTCCGTCCGAGGCAGAACGTGCCGCTCCCCTCCAGCGGGAACTCCGCGTGGTGGAGATGATGCGGCCGCCCGTCGCCGGGAGTGAGGTAGGTGCCGTTGGTGCTGTGGTCGATCAGGTAGATCTCCGCTTGGCGCCGCGCCACCTCGGCGTGCTCGCGCGAAACCGCGGGATCCGGGATCATGAGATCGTTGCTCTCCACCCTCCCGATGGTCAGGCGGCTCTTGTCGGGCGCCAGCTCGATCACCCGGCCCTCGTGCGACAGCGAGAGCCGCACCTCCTGCTGCACGGATGACCGCGACACCAGCACGGTCGAGCTGCCGATCCGCCACTGGACCTCGTGCAGCTCGGCCTCCTCCTGCTTGCCCCGCAGCGCAAAGCGGCCGATCGGACGGGTGCGGCTGAGCTCGGCCAGCGGCAGCTGCGCGACGACGTCCGCGGTCACGTAGATCTGGTCGCGGCCGGCGATGCCCTGCACCCGCGCGGCGACGTTCACGGCGTCCCCGAAGACGTCGCCGCTGGCATCGAAGGTGACCGGACCGAGATCGCCGCCCGAATGGACGCGAATGCGCTCGGCCTCCGGCCAACCCTCGTTCGCGGTCTCGAGCGCGGCGTGCGCCGCGATGGCGCCGTCCACCAGGTCCGCCGCGCCGGAAAAGACGGCGAGCACGCCGTCCCCGAGCGTCTTCACGATCCGCCCGCGGTGGCGCTCGATCTCGGGAACGATCACCGAGAAGCAGCGCCGGACCATCGCGTGCCCCGCCGCCTCCCCGTGCCGCTCGAAGTAGGCGGTGCTGCCGCACACGTCGACGAACAGGACCGCTGTCGGCTGGGGTTCCAAGGCTTTTCCTGCCCGGGCGCGGCGCGACCATCGCCCCGGGGAGCAGCATACTGAAACGCGCGCGCGCGCCGCAAACGCTCCGTGTCGGGATCCGTGCCGGGCGGATGCGGCGGTCGCGGGCGACCACCGCGCGCCTGGACGCCGGGGGCTGGCGCGGTTAGTGTCCGCCGCCAAAGCCGATGCAGCCCGACCCTCAGGCGGCGCCCGCCGCCACGCCCGATCCCCCGACCCGCGCCCGCCATCGGCTGGTGGGTTTCACGCTGGCGCTGGTCGCGGTCGCGTACCTCGACCGCGTGTGCATCTCCACGGCCGCGCCGGCGATGAAGTCCGATCTCTCGCTCGGCGACTCCCAGATGGGGATCGTGTTCAGCGCCTTCACGTTGGCCTACGCGCTCTTCGAGGTGCCGAGCGGCTGGTTCGCCGATCGCTTCGGGGCCCGGCTGACGCTCACCCGCATCGTCGTGTGGTGGTCGGCGATGACCGCCGCGACCGGCCTGGTGACGGGCTTCGCCTCGCTCGTCTGCGTGCGCCTGCTGTTCGGCATGGGCGAGGCCGGCACCTTTCCGGCAACCGCGCGTGCCTACGCCCGCTGGTTGCCCGAATCCGAGCGCGGGCGCTCGTTCGGCCTCGCCATCATGACCGGGGCGCTCGGCGGCGCCGCGACTCAGCCGCTGGTCGTCGGCTTGCTCTCGATCACGACCTGGCGGGTGACGTTCGCGGTGTTCGGCGCGGTCGGCCTGCTGTGGGCGGCGGCGTGGTGGCGATGGTTCCGCGACGATCCCCACCAGCATCCCGCGGTCAACGACACCGAGCTGCGCGAGATCGTCGCCGGCGGCGGGGGACAGCGCCCGCACGGACCCGTGCCGTGGCCGGCGTTGATCGCCAACCGCTCGCTGCTCGCGCTCTGCGGGATGTACGGCGCCGGCATCTACGGCTGGTACTTCTACCTGACGTGGCTGCCGACCTACCTGCTGCGGGCGCGAGGCTTCGATCTGCGCCACACGGGCTGGCTCGCCGCGCTGCCGCTCGTGGCGATCGCCGCGGGGGTCTTCCTCGGCGGCTGGCTGAGCGACCGTCTCGCCCGCCGGGTCGGCCGCCGGGTCGGGCGCCGGGCTCCGGGCGTGGTCGGATTTCCGCTCGCCGCGCTGGCCGTCGCGGCGGCGGTGACCACCGCCGACCCGCTGAGCTCCGCGCTGCTGCTCGCCGCGGGCGCCGGCCTCGCCGCGCTCGGCGTCGCGCCCGCCTGGGCGGTGTCGACCGAGATCGGCGGCGCGCACGCCGGCGTGGTGACCGGGGCGATGAACATGTTCGGCAATCTCGGCGGCGCGCTGAGCCCGCTGGTCGTGGGCTTCTGCCTCGAGCGCTGGGGATCGTGGCAGGCGCCGCTGTTCAGCGTCGCGGCGCTCTACGGGGTGGCGGCCGTGTGCTGGCTGCTCGTCGACCCGGACGAACGCGTCGCGTGACCCCGCGGCCGCCCGAGCGCGTCAATTCGCGGCCGGACGCAGCTTGGCCTTGGCGAACTCGACGACGCCCGGCAGGATCGACAGGAAGATCACGATCGCGATGACGAGATGGATGTTCTTCTCGATGTTCGGGACGCTGCGCCCGAGCGCATAGCCGCCGAGCGTGAGCCCCCAGACCCACGACACCCCGCCGATCACGTTGTAGGCGACGAAGCGCCGGTACTCCATCTTGCCGACGCCCGCCACCACCGGGGCGAACGTGCGGATGATCGGGATGAAGCGGGCGAGGATGATCGTCTTCCCGCCGTGGCGATCGTAGAAGCGCTGGGCGCGCTCGGCGTGACGCCGATGGAAGAACAGCGAGTCCTCGCGGTTGAAGATCCTCGGTCCGACCGTGCAGCCGAGGTAGTAGCCGAGCTGGTCGCCGCTCACCGCCGCGGCGGTGAGCAGAGCGATCACGGCGGTGATGTCGAGCGCGCCGGCGGCGGCGAAGATGCCGGCGGTCACCAGCAGCGAGTCGCCGGGGAGAAAGAAGCCGAACATCAAGCCGGTCTCGGTGAACACGATCGCGGTGAGCAGCACGAGGCCGCCCCACTCGATGATGCCGCGCACGTCGTAGATCTGGTGCAGCAACGTCACGATCGAATCCATCATGGCTCGCGCTCCTAGCAGGGGCCTCGCCGCCGGTCCATCGCCCCCCCCCCGCGCACCCCGCGACCCGCGTCGCTTTGCGACGCTTCGCTTGCTACGCTCCGCGCATGGCGCGCCTCAGCCGGATCGGCGCGGTGCTGGCCGCCGCCGCGTGGATCGGCGCCTGCGCCTCGTTGCATCGCGCGGGCCCGGCCGGGGCGCTTCGCCGGCCGCCGGCGCCCCGCCTGTCCCTGGACCCCGAGATCTCGCCCGTTCCCTTCCGCTGGCTCGCCGACGACGCGGTCCTGGTGGCGCCGGGGATCGGCGCGCGCAAGCTCGCGAGCTTCGGGAACTACGTCAGCCGGGCGGCGCAGAAGCTCCCGCACGTGCGGCTCTCGGTGTGGGACGACGAGGCCGCGTGGCAGGCCGCCGGCGCGCGCGCGGACGAGGAAGAAGCGCCCGCTCACCGGCGCGCCGAGTACCGGAAAGAGGTGTCCGCGCTCGAGCCGGCCGACCGCTACCTGGTGTTCAGCGCGAAGGGCGAGGTCGTCTACCAGCGCGATTTTCGCTCCTGGCCACTGAGCGACCTGGACTGAGGGGCCGATGGGCACCACCGACCGGATCGAAGCTCGGC
>JACPRU010000013.1 GCA_016189835.1 Deltaproteobacteria bacterium
AGCGGCTGATCGTCAGCGCCGACTGCGGCTTTGGCCGCGAGGGTCTGTCGCGCCGCATCGGCTTTTACAAGTGCGTGTCCCTGGTTCTCGGGACCAACATCGTGCGCCGGGAATTGGGCCTCGAGGAGGCCTACGTGCGCGCCGCCGATCCACGCTTCGCGTTTGCTGGCGAGTAGCCGTTCGAAGACCGGGGCTACTCAAGCGCCGATATGAGACGGCAGGTACTCTCCGGCCCCGATTCGAGATTCGTTCCTCGCTCCATACCGAGAGGACCTGGTCTGGGGTTTTCTGCCGCATCAGGAGCTTGGTTACTGCTTCGGCGATATCGGCAGCGATCCCGAGGCGATGCTCGACCGATTGCCCTACGGACTCGCGCTGGAAGGGCTTGCGGCCTGCGATTACTGGCCGACGCGGTTCGGCGCAGAGAACATATCCAAGCGCTGAGGAGCGCGCGACCAGCTCGTCACGGGCCAGCGCCCCCGCGGCGGAGCGGCGCCCCGACGACCAGCCAGGCCTCGAGGAGCAGCACCACGAGCACGAAGACCACGACCGTCGATGCGACGGTGGCGCTCTGCGGCTGCATCACGCCGCCGTCTCTTCCGCCCACACCTCGCCGTCCTTCACGCTGAGCGCGATGCGCGGCAGCGCGCGCTGCGGCGGGCCGCCGAGCACGCGGCCGTCGTCGGCGGCGAAGATTCCGTGGTGACACGGGCAGACGAGCTGACGGCGGTCTTGCGACGGGTGTACCGGGCAGGAGAGGTGCGTGCAGAGCTGGCTGTAGGCGACGAAGCGCGACTCGGCGAGGCGAAGCAGGATCGCCGGATCGTGCTCGGTCGGATAGCGGAACAGGCGATATCCGCCGACGCGGACGTCGGCGACGGCGCCGATGCGCCGCGCGGCACGCCGAGCCGGCCGTCGCAGCCACGGCACCAGCGCCGTCAGCGCGGTGGCCAGCGCCATGCCGAGCGAGGCGAAGGCGAGAAAGCGGCCGAACTCGCGCCGCGTGACCCGCCGGTCGTCGTCCCAGCGGACCGGAAAATCTCGCTTCCAGCTCGCCGTCTCGCCGGCCACGGTCTTCATGCGATCTTCCTCATCGGCTCCGGCTCCGCGGCGATGAAGCTCGCCACGTCGACGTCGATCTCCGCGGTGCCGGCGGGCGCCATCAAGCCCACGTGCGTGCGCACCTCTTGCGCCCCGAAGCGGAAACTACGCACCGACCGCTCGCGACGCAGGCGCTCGATCACCTCGGGCGGGCCGTACGTGAGCGCTCCGCTCGGGCATACCGTCGCGCACATCGGCATCTTGCCAAGCGAGGTGCGATCGTAGCACAGGTCGCACTTCATCATCTGATCGCGCTCGGGGACATAGCGCGGCACACCGAAGGGACACGCCAGCACGCAGTTCGAGCAGCCGATGCAGCGCTCGGCGAGCGCCGACATCACTACGCCGTCCTCGGTCTGCTTGATGGCGTCGGCCGGACAGACCTGGGCGCACGTCGGGTCCTCGCAGTGCATGCAGACGACCGGGGCGGTCTGCGGGGAGAGCGCGCGATCGACGTACTCGAGGTGGATCATCGGACGACCGGCGTGCGTGTCGCACTCCGCGCAAGCGCGCACGCACGCCTGGCAGCCGATGCAGCGCGAGGGATCGAGGAAGAACTCCACCCGCGCGCGCCTCACGACGCCTCGACCCGCACGGCGCACACCTTGAACTCGGGGATCTTCGAGATCGGGTCGAGCGCGCGGTGCGTGATGCGGTTCACCGAGAGCCGTCCGGCCCAGTGGTACGGCACGAACACCGTGTCGGGACGGATCGCTCGCGTCAGCAGCGCCGGCAGGCGCAGCTCTCCGCGTCGCGTCGCGAGCCGCACCATCTGGCCGGCGGCGATGCCGAGCGCCTCGGCGAGCTGCGGGTGGATTTCCACGTACGGCTCGGGAGCCTGATCGAGCAGGGGGCCGATGCGACGAGTCTGGTTGCCCGAGAGGTACTGCGAGACCACGCGCCCGGTGGTGAGGAACAGCGGATAGTCGCGATCGACGTCCTCGGCGGGCGGCCGGTAGTCGACGACGTGGAAGCGCGCCCGTCCGTCGGCATGCGCGAACCGGCCTCCCTCGAACAGGCGGGGCGTGCCGGGGTGCTCGGGCTTCGGGCAGGGCCAGAAGACGCCGAGGTTCTTCTCGATCTTCTCGTAGCTCATGCCGCCGTAGTCGATCGGGCCGCCGCTCGACGCCGCGCAGAGCTCGCGGAAGAGGTCCTCGGCGCAGGTGTACCGGAACTTGTCGGCGAAGCCGAGGCGGGCGGCGAGCTCGACGAGGATCCGCCAGTCGACGCGCGCGTCGCCCGGCGGCTCGACCGACCGCCTGAGGCGCACCACCCGGCCCTCCCCGGTCGTGATGGTTCCCTCGTCTTCCTCCTGCAGCGAACCGGCCAGCACCACGTCGGCGTGCCGCGCGGTCTCGGACAGGAAGAAGTCGATCGCGCCGAAGAACTCGAGCCGCTCGAGCGCGCGGCGGGTCTTCGCCGCGTCGGGCAGCGAGACCATCGGATTGATCGACAGGGACAACAGCCCCTTGATTTCGCCCCGCTCGATGGCGTCGAAAATCTCGACGGCCGAGAGCCCGGCGCGTGGCAGCTCGGTCTCGGTCACACCCCAGAATCGGGCGACCTCGGCGCGGTGCGCCGGATTCTCGATGTCGCGACCGCCGGGGAGCTGATTGCAGCGTTGGCCGTGCTCGCGACCGCCCTGACCGTTGCCCTGGCCGGTGATGGTGCCGTAGCCGCATCCGGGCTTGCCGATCCGGCCGGTGGCGAGCACGAGGTTGATGGTGGAAAGCACGTTCTCCACGCCCTTGGTGTGATGCTCGAGGCCGCGGGCGTGCAGCAGCATGCTGGTCGGCGCCTCGGCCCAGAGCTCGGCGGCGCGCACGATCGACGCCGCGGGCACGCCGGTCAGCGCCTCGGTGTGGAGCGGCGTGTATTTGGCAACCGCCTCGCGGACGGCCTCGAAACCCACGGTGTGGGCGTGGATGAACTCGCGGTCGATGGCGCCGCGGCGAACGAGATCGGCGAGGATGCCCGCGAACAGCGCGCTGTCGCGCCCCGGCTTGACCGGCAGGAAGAGGTCCGCCGTGCGGGCGATCGGCGTCAGGCGCGGATCGACGACGACGACCTTCGCGCCGGTGTCGCGCGCTCGCCAGACGTAGTCGGTGAGGATCGGGAAGCACTCGCCGACGTTTGTTCCGACCAGCATCACACACTTGGCGAGCGGGATGTCCGACCACGGGTTGGCCGCGCGGTCGACGCCGAACGCCATCTTGTTCGCGGCCGCGGCCGAGACCATGCAGAGCCGGCCGTTGTAATCGATGTTGGCGGTACGCAGCGCGATGCGCGCGAGCTTGCCGAGCAAGTAGGCCTTCTCGTTGGTGAGCGACGCGCCGCCGAGCACCGCGAACGCGTCGCGCCCGTGGCGCTGCTGGATCGAGCGGATGCGCTCGACCACCAGACCGAGCGCCTCGTCCCAGCTCGCCCGCCGGAAGCCGCTCTCCGTGCGCCGCAACGGATGGAGCAGGCGGTCGGGATGGTCGTTTTGCAGATAGCGCGCCACGCCTTTCGAGCAGAGCTTGCCGCGATTGACCGGAAACTCCTCCCAGGGCTCGAAGCCGATCACGTGCCCGTCGGCGACCTTCAGCTGGATGCCGCACTGCACGCCGCAGAAGCAGCAGTGCGTCTTCACCAGACGCTCCGCTGCGGGGCGCCGGGCGAACCCGCCGGCCGGCTCGTACATCGGATGCGGCCCGAAGCGGGCGATCAATTCGTCTTCTGAGGTCGGCAGCGTCGCCATCTATCGCCCCACGAGGCGCCCCTGGTTCAGCGCGAGGAGCCGGCGGCGGCAGCCCGGACAGACGTCCTGGTAGTGCAGGCCGTCGGCGAATCGCGGCTCGATCGCCAGCGCGCCGAGCACGTGCTTCAAATCGGCGACCTGCATCGCCGAGGCGAACGCAGCGCCGCAGCGCACGCAGCGCGCCGCCGCTCCGGACGCTGCCGCCCGCTTGTACAGCCCGATGCCGACGTGGGCGGGCCGCTGCACGGCGTGAAACAGCTTGCCGAAGGGCAGGTAGAGGAGCAGCGCGATGACCGTCGCCGCGTGCGTGACGGCGAAGAAAGGATAACCCCCGCCGCCGAGCGCACGCGAGGAGATGGTCAGCAGCAGGCCGGTGGCGGAGACCGCGAACAGCAGCACGAGCGGCAGTATGTCGACGGCGAGCTGCTGCACGGCGAAGTCGCCCGCCTCGCGCAGGCGGCGGTAGAGCGCCAGCGCGACGCCCACCAGCACCAGGATCGCCGAGAGGTTCAACGCGTTGAACGCAGCGAACGCCTTCCAGGAGTGCACCGAGAAGTCGTCGAGGACGATACCGAACAATACCGCCCGGTACGTCTCCGCCTCGGTCGGAGCGGTCTCGAAGTGCACCCAGCCGAACACCAGCGGGAAGGTGATGGCGAAGGCGAGCATCGAGCCCCACGACAGGCAGAAGTGCGTGACCCAGCGCAGGCGGCTACGCCGGGCGATGAAGCTTTGCGCGCCGAGGCGTGCGGCGGCGAGCCCAGCGGCGTGCGCTCCCTGGCGAGCGAAGCCGCGCTCGAGCGCGAGCTCGAGCACGCGACGGAGAAGCCGCCGCGTCGGGGGGCGACCGAGCCAGCCGCCGTAGCGGTAGGCGACGGCGAAGGCGGCGATCACCGAGGCGAACGCGTAGTGCGTCAGCGCCGGATCGAAGTGGCGAAGTCCGCCGGATCCGATCGCGATCGCTGCCACGACCAAGCTCGCGGCCACGAGCCCGCCGACGATCTCGACCTTCATGCCTCGCCCTCGAGCAGCAGGATCATCCGTCCGTCCATCAGCACGACGGGATAGCTGCGCACGCGGGCGGACTCGTTCAGGCACCGGCCGCTGGCGAGCTCGAACTTCCAGCCGTGCAACGGGCAGATCACCGCGCCGCCGCCGACGATCCCGTCGGCCAAGGATCCGGCACGGTGCGGGCAGCGGTTGTCGAGCGCGTACAGACGGCCGTCACGCGGACGGAACACGGCCACGGTCTTGCCGCCGACGCGGTACGCCCGTCCTTCACCGACGGGGATGGCGTCGACGGTGCCGAGGTCGATCGACCGTCCGTCGGCGGGCGAGTCGACGTCGGTCTCCCAGCAGGCTCGCGCCGAACGAGCCTCCAGCGTCACGCCCGGGCCTCGTCGTCGGCGATCAGGCCGCGGAACTGGGAGCGGTGCACCGGCGCATTCGCCTCCGTCCACGGATCTCGGTACGCCGCCACCGCGGCGTCGATCTCGGCGTCGAGGCGTGCGCAGATCCCGTCCTTGTCCTCGATCAGCACCTCGCGCAGCCGCTCGATGCCGAGGCGCTCGACGAAGCCGTAGCTGCGCTCGAGGTACTTGCCGTTCTCGCGGTAGTACTGGATGAACCGGCCCGTGTAGCGCAGCACCTCGTCGTGAGTGTCGACGGTGCACAAGAGGTCGCCCTTGCGCACGGTGCTGCCGGCGGCGCCGCCGATGTAGACCTCCCACTTGCCGCCCTCGATCGCCACGGCGCCGAGGTCCTTGACGTAGGCTTCCGAGCAGTTGCGCGGGCAGCCCGCGGTGGCGAGCTTCATCTTGTGAGGCGACTCGACGCCCCGGAAGCGGCGCTCGATCTTCTGCGCGAGGGCGATCGAGTCGCCGACGCCGTAGCGGCAGAAGTCGGTGCCGACGCAACTCTTGCAGGTGCGGAAGGCCTTGGTGTACGCGTGCCCGCTCGACATGCCGAGCTCGCGCCAGATGGACGGCAGCTGCTCCTTCTTGACGCCGAGCAGATCGATGCGCTGCCCACCGGTGATCTTGACCATCGGCACGCGGTACTTCTCGGCGACCTCGGCGATGCGGCGCAGCTCGGTGGGCGAGGTCACGCCGCCGTAGATGCGCGGCACCACGCTGAAGGTGCCGTCGCGCTGGATGTTGGCGTGGACGCGGTCGTTGATGAAGCGCGCGTCGCGCTCGTCCTCGTAGTCGGCGTGCCAGATCGACTTGAGCAGCGAGGCCAGGCCGGGCTTGCTGCCGGCGTCTTCCTTGCCGGCGGCGAGATCGCGGAAGACCGCGCTCACGCTCTTCAAGCCATGCTGCTTGATCGCCGCGACGAGCTCCGCTTTGGCAAGCGGCACGCCCGGGACGTAGTAGTGCTCGGACTCGTCGGGCTCGACCTCGCCCGCATAGATCTCGAGGAACTGCTGAATTAGCGTCTTGCAGGAGCCGCACCCGGTGCCCGCCTTCGTGCAGGCGCCGACGCGCGTGACCGAGCGACACTTGCCGACGAGGATCGCCTCCTTGATCTGGCCCTTGGAGACCCCGTTGCAATTGCAGATCTGCGCGTGATCGGGGAGGTCGAGCACCGAAAGGATCGGTGCGCCGCTCGAGGTGCCGAACAGCAGGTCCGCACGCCGCTCGGGCAGCGGGCTGCCGAGCAGGAACATCTGGGTGAGCACGCCCGCCGTGTCGGCTTCGCCGAGCAGGATCGCGCCCCGCAGCGCGCCGCCCTGTGCGACGAGCTTCTTGTAGACGCCTCGGCTCGGCTCGCGGTAGACGACCACCTCGTCCCGCGGGTCGGCGGCCTTCACTTCGCCCATCGACACCAGCTCGACGCCCATGACCTTCAGATTGGTGGCGAGCCGCGACCCGCGGTACTCGGCGGCGGGGTCCTTGCCGGTGACGACGTCGGCGATGGTCTTCGCCTGGTCCCAGATCGGATCGACGAGGCCGTAGACGACGCCGCGGTGCTCGACGCACTCGCCGACCGCGAAGATCGCGGGGTCGCTGGTGCGCAGCTGGTCGTCGCAGACGATGCCGCGGGCGACGGCCAGGCCGGAGCTCGTCGCCACGTCGACGATCGGACGGATGCCGGCACTCACGACCACCATGTCGGCGGCGATCGTCTCGCCGCTCTTCAAGCAAAGCCCGGTCACTCGCCCTTCGCCGAGGATCGCCTGCGTGAAGGTCCCGAGCAGCACGCGGACGCCCATCCCTTCCATCGCCCGCTTCAAGAGCTCGCCGCCTTCCGAATCGAGCTGCGCCGGCATCAGGTGCGGCGCCGCCTCGATCACCGTGACCTCGACGCCGTGGTTGAGTAACCCGCGCGCGGCTTCGAGGCCGAGCAGGCCGCCGCCGATCACCACGGCGCTCCGGCAGCGCTTGGCATAGGCCGCGATGCGCTCGCAGTCGTCGATCGTGCGGAAGAAGAACGTCCCGGGCGTGTCGATGCCCGCCATCGGCGGAACGAACGGCCGCGAGCCGGTGGCGATGATCGCCAGGTCGTAGGGGGCCTCGATCGTCGGCGCTCCGCCGTCGACGCCGTCGACGCCGTAGGGAAGGGCGGATGCACGCATCGGACGGCCGGTCACCCGGCGGCGCTCGCGATCGATGTGGGTCACTTTGATTCCGGCGTGCAGCGTCACGCCGCGCTCGGCGTACCAGGCGAGCGGGTTCAAGAAGATGCGCTCGGCGTCCTGCGTGCCGCCGAGCACGTTGGAAAGCAGGATGCGGTTATAGTTGCCGTAGGGCTCGGCGCCGAACATGGCGATCGCGAACCGCTCGGGGGCGCGGGCGAGGATCTCCTCGACGACGCGTGCGCCGGCCATGCCGTTGCCGATGACCACCAATCGTTCCGGTTCCGTCATTGCTGCTCCTTCCCGGCCACTCGATGCACGAAGCAAGACGAATGCCCGCCGGGATGGGTGGAAAAATCCGCAGCGGCACGAGCTTTCGGCAGCAGGGGCGGCGAAGCTTACGGCAAGGGTGTTGCTCCAGAGGCAGTGGGCTGCTCCGCCAGGAGCAGCCGCGCGAGCAGGCACACGAATAGCGTCCTCTCCGTCCTCATTCCTTCCCGTTTCGTTGGTCGAATCGGCCCGAGGGCGTCACTCGTTCGTCGAGCCGTCCCCCAAGCTCGAGCGCCCTTCGAGAAACCCGATCACGTGGTCACGCAGGCGGTAGTAGTCGGGATGATCGAGCACCTCGGCGCGCCGGCGCGGCCGCCCGAACGGAACTTCGAGGATCTCGCCGATCGTCGCCGCCGGTCCGCTGGTCATCATGACGATGCGGTCGGCGAGGTAGAGCGCCTCGTCGACGTCGTGGGTGACCATCAGCACGGTCTTGCGGCCTGGCTCGAGCAGGGCGAGGAGTTGGTCCTGCAGCTCCATGCGCGTCAATGCGTCGAGCAAGCTGAACGGCTCGTCGAGCAGCAGCACCTCGGGATCGAGCGCGAGCGCGCGCGCGATGCCCACTCGCTGACGCATCCCGGCGGAGAGCTCGGCCGGATAGCGGTCGCCCTCGCCGCCGAGTCCGAGCAGCTCGAGGTACCGATCGGCGCGTCGGCGCCGCTCGGCGGATCGCAGGCCGTCTCCGACTTGGTCCACGGCGATGCGTACGTTGGTGCGGGCATCGAGCCAAGGCAGCAGGCAGGCGGACTGGAAGACCACCCCGCGATCCGTCCCCGGTCCGCCGATCTCCCGGCCCGCGAGGATCGCGCCACCCTGCGTCGGCTCGTTGAGGCCCATGACGATCGACAGGATCGTCGACTTGCCACAGCCCGAGTGGCCGATGATGCAGACGAACTCGCCGCTGCGAACGCATAGGTTGACGTCGCGCACGATGACCGCCGGGCCGTTCGGGCTCGGATAGGTCTTGCCGAGCTGGGTGAGCTCGAGGAGCGCCTGCGCCTCCATGCTCAAGCGACTCCGCTGGCTCGCCGCTTCTCGACGCGAGCGGTCTCGGCGGCGGAGGGAGCCTCGCCGCGGACCAAGCGCACGACGCTCGCGCTACGCGGCTCGCGGCGATGCGTGAGGAACTCGACGAGCTGCTTTCGTACCTGCTGGTAGCCCGGCTCCAGGCTGAGCCCGCGGCGAAAGCGGGGGCGAGGGATCGCCACCGGCACGTCGAGGCTGATCGTCGCCGGCGCGCCGGCAGCATTGGGCGCGAGCGCGCAGATGCGGTCGCCGAGCAGGATCGCTTCGTCGATCTCGTTGGTGATCATCAGCACCGTGGTCTTTCCTTCGCCCCAGATGCGCGCCATCTCCTTCTGCAGCGTACTGCGCGTCAGCGCGTCGAGCGCGCCGAACGGCTCGTCGAGCAGCAAGACCTTCGGCTTCATGGCGAGCGCGCGCGCCACCGACACGCGCTGGCGCATGCCGCCGGAGAGCTCCGCAGGGTGCTTCCACGTCGCGTCGCCGAGCTCGACGAGGTGCAGGAACTGCTCGGTGCGCTGGCGACGGCGTCGCGCGCTCCAGCCGGGCGTCACGGCTTCGACCGCCAGGTAGACGTTGCCGAACACGGTCATCCACGGGAGCAGCGAGTAGTTCTGGAAGACGATGCCACGATCCGGGCCGGGGCCCGCGATCGGGCGTCCGTCGAGTAGGATCGATCCCGCGTCCGGCGGGAGCAGGCCGGCGATCAGCGAGACCAGCGTGGTCTTGCCGACGCCGGAGCCGCCGACGACGGTCACGAACTCGCCGCGCTCGACGCGCAGGCTCACGTCCTTCAACACGGTGCGGGATCCGCTCGCCGCGGCGAAGGTCTTGGCGACTCCGCGTAGCTCGAGAAACGCCATGCCGCGGCCCTCGCTTCAGGCGGTGCGGAAGCGCTGCTCGACCAGGCCCATCAGCCGGTCGAGAGCGAATCCGATCAAGCCGATCGTCAGGATCGCCAGTATGATGTGCGAGTAGACGAGCGCGTTGTACTCCTGCCACAGGAAGCCGCCGACGCCCGGCGCGCCGGTCAGCATCTCGCTGGCGACGATCACCAGCCAGGCGATGCCGAGCGACAGCCGGTAGCCGGTGAACACGTAGGGCAGCGTCGCCGGGACGATCACCTTGAACAGCATGCGCGCCGGCGATAGCCGCAGTACGCGTCCGACGTTCAGGTAGTCGGGCTGGATGCTGCGCACGCCGACGGCGGTGTTGAGCACCGTCGGCCACATCGCGCAGGTGGCGATCGTGAAGATCGCCGCCGGCTCCGAGCGCTGGAAGATGATCATGCCGAGCGGCAGCCAGGCGAGCGGCGAGATCGGCCGCAAAATCTGAATCAGCGGATCGAAGGCGCGCGAGAAGACGCGCGACAGCCCGAGCAGGAAGCCGACCGGCGTGCCGACCAGGATCGCCAGCGTGTAGCCCTTGGCGACCCGCACCAGGCTGTAGAAGGCGAGCCGTCCCATGCCCTGGTTCATCTCCCCGTCCTTGAAGAAAGGATCGAGGATGTACTGCTTGCTCTCCGTCCACGTGCGGATCGGCGATGGCAGATCCGGTGCCACGGTGCGGCTGAAGATCGTCCAGAGCAGCAGGGCGGAGGCGAAGCCGCACAGCGGCAGGGCGAGGTTCGACCAGTCCGGGCGCTTCGTCATGGCTCCCCCTTCAGGCCACGGTCGCAGCCGCAACCCAACGGCGGTCGCCGGCTGAGGACTCGGATCTCGTGTCTTCGTGTGCAACGGCGCAGTGCTCCCATGGTCGATCAGGCGACGCTGTTGACCGCGAACGCCTTGGCGTACTCTTCGGGCTTGCCGGGATCGAACTCGACGCCGTCGAAGAGCGTCTCCTTCTTGACGTCCTCGGCCGGCACCGCGACCGACATCTCCTTCGCGACCTCGCGGTAGATGTCCGGGCGATGGACTCGATCGACGAGCGCCTTGTAGTCGGGAGCTGCCGGCACCATCGCCCAGCGGCGGAACTGCGACAGCCACCACAGGCCGTGCGACTTCCACGGGAAGTTCGTATTGCGGTCGAAGAACGTCATGTAGAAGGAGTCCTTCTCCGCCGGCGAGCCGTCGCCGTAATCGTACCGGCCGAGCAGGCGCGGCAGGATCACTTCCTTCGGGGCGTTCACGTACTGCGGCTGGGAGACGGTCTCGGCGAGCTTCTCGCGGTTCTCGAGCTTGTCGGCCCACTGGCTCGCCTCGGTCATCGCCCGCAGGATCGCCTTGACGGCCTTCGGGTTCTTCGCGGCGAATTCCGCGCTGAAGGCGAGCACCTTCTCCGGGTGGTTCTTCCACATCTGCTGCGTGGTGATCGCCGTGTAGCCGATCTTGTCGGCGATCGCGCGCGCGTTCCACGGCTCGCCGACGCAGAAGCCGTCCATCTTGTCGACCTTCATGTTCTGCACCATCTGCGGCGGCGGGACGGTGATCAGGCTGACGTCCTTGTCGGGGTGGATGCCGCCGGCGGCGAGCCAATAGCGCATCCACATCGCGTGCGTACCGGAAGGAAACGTCATCGCGAAGGTGAGCGGAGAGCCGCTCTTCTTCGCCTCGTCGACCAGCGGCTTCAGGTCCTGCGGCTTCTTCACCCCTTGCTTCAGGAACTTCTGCTGCAAGGTGATCGCCTGGCCGTTGTGGTTCAGGCAGAAGGGAATGATCATCGGCTTCTTCGGCGATCCGAACAGACCCATCGTCGAGGCGTACGGCATGCCGTAGAGCATGTGCGTCGCCTGGTTCTCGCCGAGCATCAGCCGGTCGCGGATCACCGCCCACGACGCTTCCTTGGAGATCGTCGACTGGATGCCGTGCTTCCTGAAGAGGCCGAGCTCGTGGGCCATCACGATGGAGCAGCAGTCGGTGAGCGCGATGATGCCGAAGCGGATGTTCGGCGTCTCGGGTCCGTCGTCGGCGAACACGCGCCCGACGAATCCGCGCGGCAACCCCGCGAGCAGCACACCGAGCGCCGACGTCTTCAGAAATCGCCGCCTCGACGACTTCCGTTCGCTCATGGATCTCCTCATCACCTGGCTGGCCCCCGGCGCCCATGCGGCGAGCAAGGGAGATGCCAGACGCATCAGGTGCGGCCGACGAGGCAGTGATGCTGCTGCGAAAACCGCAGGCTGCCTGAGAAACCTCCGTCGGGGAGCATCGGCCCCGACGGCGAGGAGTGAACCGCGAGCGCGTGCGCGCTGCTGCTACAGCAGCCGCCTCGGGCATCAAGTGTTGGCAGATCAGCACCGCCGCTCTCGGCGCTCGACTGCGGCGGTTGCGCTCTGCCCGAGAACGAATCGTGAAAGCGCGGCTCTCGACGAGCGTTTGACACCGCCGCGGAAGCGCCACGCGCTTCCCGATCGGCGCGGCATCGAGATTGCTTTGTCAGTCGTCGTGGTCGTCGAGTCTACCTCCTGGGCCTCGGCGCCACCTCCGCCAGCGAGGAGGAGCGGGACTTTCGGGTTCCGCTCCCTCCCTTCTTCCGCCGTCTCAGGCAGCTGTTGCAGCAGCACTGGCGTCGAATTAGGCAGCGATTCGCGCCAGCGCGGCCAAAATCTCTCGCCTTCTCTCTGGTACGTCGCTTGCTTCTCCCTCGTAGATCGCATCGCCGGATCCCATTCGCATCCCGCTTCGCGGGACTCGGTCGGACTCCCAACCGGCGTGCGGCGGAGCGGTCGTGAATCGAGATGGAAGGTGGCGTAGCTGGCGACAGAGCTTCCGGCCTCGACGAGGAGCGAATGCTCGAAGAGGTGCGGCAACGCAACGAGCAGCTCGCGGCGCTGGTCGAGATCGGTCGCAACCTCACTTCCACGCTGGAGATCGGCGAGGTACTGTTGCGAGTCGTGCGCGATGCACGGCGCCTCTTGCAGGGCAAGCTGACGTCGCTGATGCTCGAGCGCGGCGGCGGGTTCGAGACCGTGGCGACCGACGGCGCAGGCCCGGCCTACCTCTCGCGCGGGCGGCCGAGCCTGCACGACACGGTCGCCGGCCGCGTGGTGCAGACCGGTCAACCGATCACCGTCGAGAACGTGCTCGCCGAGCCCGGCTTCCAGTTCACCGAGATGGCCGAAGCCGAGGGGCTGGTCAGCCTGCTGTCGGTGCCGATGCGCACCAAGGGGCGGGTGATCGGCGTCCTCAACCTCTACACGGGCGAGCGGCGGGAATTCCGTGCGCACGAGGTGGCGCTGATGACGCTGCTCGCGCAGCAATCCGCGGTGGCGATCGAGAACGCCGAGCTGTTTCGCCAGGTGCGCGAGACCGGCGAGGGGCTGCGGGCCGCCGAGAAGCTCGCGGCGCTCGGCCGGCTGTCGGCGGGGCTGGCGCACGAGCTGCGCAACCCGTTGAACACGCTCTCGGTGCTCGCCTACGCGATGCTCGAGCAGGCGGCGGCGAGCGGCTTGCGGGTGGCCGACCTCGAGGTCGTGCAAAGCGAGATCCGGCGCCTCAATCTGCTCGTCGACCAGTTCCTCGACTTTGCCCGTCCGCGCCCGCCGCGCTTTCAGCGCCAGCGCGTCGAGGAAGTACTCGAGGAGGCGCTGCTGCTCATCGGTCCCGAGGCGGCGAAGAAGAAGATCCGCCTCGACCGTACCTGGGAGGTCACGCCGCGCGTGTGGGCGGACGGCGATCAACTGAAGCAGGTCTTCTTGAACCTGCTGTTGAACGCGGTGCAGGCGATGGAGGGCGGCGGGCGCCTGCACGCCCGCACGCAGCGCACCGTCGGCGGCGTGGTGATCGAGATTCGCGACTCCGGCCCGGGCATTCCGGAGGAGATCCGGGAGCGGCTGTTCGAGCCGTTCGTCACCACGCGCCCCGGAGGCACGGGGCTCGGGCTGCCGATCTCGCTGCGCATCATCGAAGGGCACAGCGGCAAGCTGCGCATCGAATCGAGCGAAGGAGAGGGCACGGCGGCCGTCGTCTGGCTACCCATCTAGCATGAGAGTCTTGCGGCAACGGAGACGGCGATGCGGCGCGTCTTGATCGTCGACGACGAGCGAAACGTGCACTACTCGTTTCGCCGCGCGCTCGAGGCGGGCTTCGAGGTGCTGTCGGCGCACGACGGACAGGAGGCGCTCGGGTTGATCGACGCCGATCCGCCCGACGTGGTGCTGCTCGACGTCAAGCTGCCCCGGCTCGGCGGCCTCGAGACGCTGGAGCAGATCCACGAGCGTCATCCCGATCTGCCGGTGATCGTCATGACCGCCTACGGCACCGTCGACACGGCGATCCGCTCGACGGCGCTGGCGGCGCGCGACTATCTGCTCAAGCCGGTGGACGTGCCCTCGCTGAAGAAGCTGCTCGGCGAGGTGCTGCTGCAGCCGACGGGCGCCGCCGAGCGCTCGACGACGCCCGTCGGCGACGGTTACATGGTCGGCCGCAGCGCGCCGATGCAGGAGTTGTTCAAGCTGATCGGCCGCGCCGCGGCGGCCGACACCACCGTGCTGGTGACCGGCGAGAGCGGAACCGGCAAGGAGCTCGTGGCCCGCGCCATCCACCAGCACGGGCGGCGCAAGAACGCGGCGTTCGTCGCCATCAACTGCGCGGCGATCCCTGAGAACCTCCTCGAGTCCGAGCTGTTCGGCCACGAGCGCGGCGCGTTCACCGGCGCCGATTCGGCTCGGCCCGGCAAGTTCGAGCTCGCCCACCGCGGCACGCTGGTGCTCGACGAGATCGGCGAGATGGCGCCGGCGCTGCAGGCGAAGCTCTTGCGGGTGCTGCAGTCGCGCGAGGTGACCCGGCTCGGCGCCTCGGTCCCGCTCAAGCTCGACGTGCGCGTGATCGTGCTCACCAACGCCGACCTCGAGGCCAAGATCGCCGCCGGCGGCTTCCGCGAGGACCTCTACTACCGGCTGGACGTGGTGCGCATTCAGGTACCGCCGCTGCGCGCCCGCGAAAGCGACGTCCTGCTGCTCGCCGAGCACTTCCTCGCCCGCGAGCGCGCCCGCCTCAAGCGCGCGCTGTCGGGATTCACCGCCGACGCCGAGCGTGAGCTGCTCGCACACTCGTGGCCCGGCAACGTCCGCGAGCTCGAGAACGTCGTCGCGCAAGCCTGCGTGAAGGCGAAGGGCGACTCGATCGCCGCGCAGGACCTGTCGCTGCGTCCCGCTCTGCAGCGCCGCGGCGGTGATTCGAGCGAGGGCCCGGCGGCGATGCTCGAGCGCACGCTTACGGAGTTCTTGAAGGCGTACTCCGGCGAGGCCTACGACCGCGTGGAGCGAATGCTGGTCGAGCGCGCGCTGGCCGCTACGCGGGGAAACCAGGTGCAGGCCGCCCGTCTGCTCGGCGTCACCCGCAACGTGATCCGCAACCGCATGGCGCGGCACGGCGTCGGCGGGCTCGCTCCCGGAAGCGCAGCGCCGTCCGACCTCGAGGGCGAGGACGGCGGCGTGGACTCGTAGTCGTTCGCGCCTCTCTCTCGCCGACGCGACAGTCCCGCTGGCCTCAGCTCGTCGGTCGAAGTAGGAGAGCGGATCCGCGGGCTCGTGCGCCCGCCGTCGACGGAGGTGACGCCGTGACCCAGACCAACCGCCAGTGGGTGTTGAAGAGCCGGCCGGAGGGCATGCCGCGCCGCGACGACTTCGAGCTGCGCGAGCAGCCGGTGCCCGCCGTCACGGACGGCCACTTCCTCGTCCGCAACCTGTACCTGTCCTGCGACCCCACCCAGCGCGGCTGGATGGAGCGGGACACCTACGCGCCCGCGGTGGCGATCGGCGACGTCATGCGCGCCGTCTCCGCCGCACGCGTGGTCGTCTCCAAGCACCCGGGCTATCGCGAGGGAGATCTGGTCTGCGGAGCGTTCGGCTGGCAGGACTATGCGCTGAGCGACGGCAGCGGCCTGTTCCCGATCTTCAAGCTGCCGTCCGGTACGGCGGCGCCGACGGGCCTGTCGCTGTTCGGGATCACCGGGCTGAGCGCCTACTTCGGCATGCTCGACATCGGCGCGCCCCAGGCGGGCGACGGCGTGCTGGTCTCGGCAGCCGCGGGGTCGACGGGATCGATCGCCGCGCAGATCGCCAAGATCCGCGGCGCGCGCGTGGTCGGCATCGCCGGCGGGGCGCGCAAGTGCCAGTGGCTGACGGAGGAGATCGGCCTCGCGGCCGCGATCGACTACCGCTCCGAGAACGTGCGCGGGCGGATCGTCGAGCTGCTGCCCAAGGGCTGCGACGTGTACTTCGACAACGTCGGCGGCGACATCCTCGAGGCGGCGCTCGGCAGGCTCGCCCGCCATGCCCGCGTCGTGCTGTGCGGAGCGATCTCGACTTACAACGACCGTGAAGCCGCCACGGGGCCGCGCAACTACGTCAACCTGATCCTGCGCAGCGCGACGATGCGCGGGTTTCTGGTCTTCGACTACGCGGCGCGCATTCCCGAGGCGGTCGCCGATCTCGGCCGCTGGGCGGCGGAGGGGAAGCTCAAGGACCAGATCGACGTCGCCGAAGGCTTCGAGAGCGCTCCCGACGCGCTGCGCCGGCTGTTCACCGGCGAGAACCTCGGCAAGCAGATCGTGCACGTCGCCGACTGAGCGCCGCGCGGCGCGCCGCCGTCCCCGCCGTCACGGTCCGTTCCGATCCGATCTAGTAAACGCTCGGCGGAGTCGGCTGCGCGCTCGCGGCCGGCGTGGGCGTGGCCTCCGCGTGCGGCGGGATCACCAGCTCGTGACTGCCCGCCCACAAGTACAGCCGGCAGCCGCCCGCGAGCGCCGCGGCGATCATCACCACGGCCATCGATCGCTTCATGCCTCGAGCTTCCCGGGCTTGAAGATCACCTTGTTGTCCTTGACGATCAGCTGGTCGTTCAGGAACAGCTGCACCGCCTGCGAGAGCACCTCGCCCTCGAGCGCGCGGCCCTTGGCCTTGACGTCGTCGAGCGTGTCCTCGCCGACGCGGATCGGGAAGACGTCTTGCAGGATGACCGGGCCCTGATCGAGCTGGGCGGTGGCGAAGTGCGCCGTGCAGCCGGACACGCGCACGCCTTCCTCCCAGGCCTGCTTATAGGCGTTGGCGCCCGGGTGGTAAGGAAGCAGCGAGGGATGAATGTTGATCACCCGGTTCGGGAAGCGCGCGACGAACGCCGCGGACAGGATGCGCATGTAACGAGCGAGCACCACGAGGTCGGCGCGCAGCTCGCGGATCTTCTCGACCAGGAACGCCTCGTGCGCCGCGCGATCGTCGGCGGAATGCCAGAAGAAGGGGATTTCCGCGGCGGCGGCGGCTTCGCGCAGCACTTCGTGATTCGACAGCACCGCCACCGGGTCGCCGGCGAGCTTGCCGGCGCGGTGATCGCGGATCAGGGTCTCGAGACAGTGCGGCTCCTTGGTCACCAGAATGGCGAAGCGCTTGCGCTCGCGCCCGTCGGCGAGGCGCATCTTCACCTCGACGCCGATGTCCCGGCCGATCTCCTTCAAGCCGAGGACCACCTCGTCGAGCGTCGTCGAGACGTCGGTCAGGTCGACCCGCATGCTCATGATGAACAGGCCCTCGACGACGCGCTGCTCGATGTCCTCGATGTTGATGCTCTGCGCGGCGAGATAGGTGGAGACGCGAGCGACGATGCCCTTCTGGTCTCGTCCGATCACCGAGACGACGCCGCGGTTCTTCACGGGGGAGATTCCTAACCTCATCCTCCCGCCGAGTCCACCCGGTAGATGCGCCAGCGCTGCTCGCCGGCGCTCACCCGGGCGAGCGCACGGAGCTCGGGCGCCGCGTCGATCTCGAGGGAGGCCGGCAGGACGGCGAGCGTACCGCCGCCGCGCCGGCGCGCTTCGCGGACCAGGCCCGCCGGATCGTCGATGCGGACGACGTCGCCGCGCCGTCCGACGAAGGCGAGGCGCTCGGCCATGTCGCCCCAGCAGACGATCGCCGCGCCCGGCGGGGCGCGATCGAGGATGCGGCGCGCCGCGGCCTGCTCCTCGTCTCCGCCGGGGTGGCGCCACGGCGCGACGGCGCCGAAGTAGAGCGGACCGGCGAGAAGCGAGAGGGCGATCAGCAGCGCGGCCGCGCGCCGCCAGCGGCGGTCCGCCGCCTGCATCACCGCCTCGGCGACGGCGAGAGCGAGGAACGGCTGGACGGGGAGCGGATAGTGCATGCGCTTCTTCGGGATCAGCGACAGGATCACCAGCATGGCGAGCGCGATGGCCGCCGCGGGGCGGATCCCGCGCCGCCGCGCGTCGCCGACCGCCAGCGGCAGCAGCAAGGCGAGCGGCAGAAAGCCGACGAAGCCGTAGAGCCACGGCCAGTGAATGCGGCGGAAGCTGTCCGCGGCCTGCCAGGTGGTGAGGTCGGGCTGGGTGAGGAAGCTCCACAGGTAGGCGCCGTGGCCGCTCGCGAGCAGCGGCGCGATCCAGGCGACGGCGGCGAGCGCGAAGCCGGCGGCGAACGCCGCCGCGTCGCGGGGTCCGGGCCGGCGCAGCCGCCGCTCGCAGAGCCAGGCGGCGCCGGGAAAGACGGCGCAGAACCCCCAGGCGAGCGGGCCCTTGAGCAGGCTCGCGACCGCGCACGCGGCGCCGGCGGCGGCGAAGCCCGCGGCGGCGCGCGCCCCTGGCGAGCGCAGCGCGGCGATCGACGCCCACGCCGCCGCCAGCAGCGCGAGCGTGAAGATCATGTCCGGACGGGCCGTCCGCGCCATGTCTTGATAGCTCTGCGTGGCGAGCACGCCGAGCGCGGCGAGCAGCGCCGTCGAAGGATCGGCGAGCGTGCGGCCGATCTCGTAGAGCAGCGCCGCGCCGGCGATCGCGGCGATCGCGGACGGCAGGCGCGCCAGGGTCATCGTCGGCTCGCCGTTCCAGCGATCGAGCGCGGCGATCGCCGCGGAGAGCACCGGTGGCTTGTCGCGATAGGGTACGCCGAGCAGGCGCGGAACGAGGAAATCGCCGCTCTCGGCCATCTCCCGCCCGATCTCGGCGTGGCGGACCTCGTGCGAGGAGACCTCGTGAGTCTGACCGAGAAACGGCAGCAGCGCGGCCGCCGCCACGAGAACGACGAAGAGGAGGTCGCGTGGGCGCCGGCCGCGCATCGTGCCGCACAGCTACACGCAATCGACACCCGCGGCGAGGGCCTTCGAAAAAGGGGTCGGGAGTCTTTTCTGTGAACACAGAAAAGACTCCCGACCCCTTTTTCGACTAACGGCTCCAGTCGAGCGATTGCTGCGCGAGCCGCTCGAGATCCTGCTCGAGGCGCTTGCGGAACGACTCGAAGACCGCGGGGTCGGCGGCGTTCTCGGGGACGTGGTGGGGGCCGATCACGTACTGGCGGATGCGGTTGAAGGGCAGCGGAACGGCCATGCGGTCCCAGGTCGGCAGGCGCCAGTTGCGCTTCGCCCAGGTGCGCACCAGCACCACGGGCTTGCGGCACTTGTGGGCGATCAGCAGTCCGCCCGGCTTCATCGCGTGATAAGGCCCGTGCGAGCCGTCCACCGTGACCCCGTAGACCACGCGCGGCGTCGTCTTCATGTGGCGGATCATCTCGACCAGTACCGTCTCGCGCTGCCGCGAGCGGCGCCGCGACGAGCCGCCGCGGAAGACCACGTAGCCGCACAGCTCGAGCAGCCGGGTGATCATGTCGCCGGAGTCCCCGAGGTTGGCCAACGTGTGCGGCCGCATGCCCCGGTACGACCAGGGAACCGAGAACACCTCCTCGTGCCAGAGCAGCGCGACTAAGCCGTCATGCCGATCGCGCAGAGCCGGGGCTCCCGCGTAGCCGCGATCTTCGATCCGGCTGGTCCTCCACACCAGCCACATGTACGCCACGTAGAGGTAGGGCAGTGTGGCCGTGGCCGCCGCCAGCAACGGCCGCACGAACAGCGGACGGAGGCGGCGGCGGACGCGCTTCAGCAGCGAACGCTTCGGCTGCATGCTTCCGTCCGGCCCGCGATCTACTCCCAGATCTTCCCGGGATTCAAGATGCCGTGCGGATCGAAGACGCTCTTGATCTGCTTCATGAGCGCGAGCGCCCCGCCGTGTTCGAGCGCCGCGTAGCGGCGGTTGCCGAGGCCGAGTCCGTGCTCCCCCGAGACACTGCCACCCACGCCGAGCACGAAGCGCAGGATCGCGTCCTTGGCCGCGAGCGCCGCCCGCCAGCGCTCGGCGCTGGCCGGGCTCTCGAGGATCAGCACGTGGAGAATGCCGAGCCCGGCGTGGCCGAAGACGTACAGCGAGAGGCCCGCCTCGTCTCCCCGGCGGTAGCTCTCCTCGACCACGTCGGGAAGCCGCGAGATCGGCACGGCGAGATCGGTGCGCGCGACCGCGGCGCCCGGGTGTCGGGCCTGGATCGAGCGCGTCGCGTGGTGACGCACCGCCCATGGGCTCTGACCCGAGGCCAGCCGCACCTCGCGCGCGCCGTGATCCGCGCAGATCTCCAGCGCGGCGCGCGCCGCCTCCTCGGCGCCCGATTCCGAGCCGTGCGTCTCGAGGAACAGCGTCGGCCGCTCCTCGAGGCCGTAGCCGCCGAAGCGATCGAGCGCGGCGATCGTGCGGCGGTCGAGGAACTCGACGGCAGCCAGATCGACGCCGTACGCCATCATCGCCGCGATCGCGTCGGCGGCCCGACGCTCGGTCTCGAAGACCAGCGCGATCTGCCGGCGGGCCGCCGGAATTCCGCGCAGCCGCAGCGTCACCTCGGTGACCAGGCCGAGCGTTCCTTCCGAGCCGACGATCAGGCCGATCAGGTGGTAGCCCGACGAGGTCTTGCGGCAATCGCTGCCGAGGCGCAGCGTCCGGCCGTCGCCGACTACGACCGTCGCCGCCAGCACCGAATCGCGCGTCCCGCCGTACTTGACCGAGTAGATGCCGCTGGCGTCGTTGGCCAGCATGCCGCCGACGGTGGCGACGTCCGCGCTGCCGCCGGGAGAGGGCGGGAAGAACAGACCGTGCGGCCGCAACGAGCGGTTCAGGGTTTCGTACACCACGCCCGGCTCGACGCGCACGGCGAGGTCGGCGGCGCGCACCTCGATCACGCGAGTCATGCGGCTGAAGTCGACGACCAGACCGCCGCCGAGCGGGATCGGATTGCCCTCGAGGCTCGAGCCGGCGCCGCGCGCGGTGAGCGGCAGGCGATGACGCGCGGCCACGTCGACGATGCGCGAAACCTCCTCGGTCGAGAGCGGCCAGGCGACCGCCGCGGGCCGCACCGCGGCGAGCGACGATTCGTCGTGCGAAGCCGCGTCGAGATCGGCGGCTCGGTTCGACAGCCGCTCCGCGGGAAGCTCGGCGGCGAGCTCTTCGAGCCAGCTCATCGGGCCACCATACTTCCCACGCTCGTCGCGCGTCGCAAGGGCGCGGGCGGTCGCTCGAAAGGGTCGCGAGTTCTATTGACTCGTGGGGCGAGTTCAGCTTCGATGAGTCTGGAAGGAGCCCTGCGGATGGAAGCAGTCGTTTTGCAAACCTTCATCTGCGCCGCGTGCGGTTGGCAGCTCGGCGCGCTCGCCGAGCCGAACTGCCCGCGTTGCCAGAAGGTGATGCAAGCGGTGCCCGGTACCCGACGAAAGAAGCTCTGTGGTCACGAAGATCACGCGCAGTGTACCGTGCGTTGCTTCGCGACCGCGGAGGACGTCGAGGGAAGCCGGAAGAAGGCAGCCGCCTAAGCACGTTCGAACGCCCACGGCGATCTTCCTCCGCCGTGCGACCTCTTCCCTCCGGCCGGCGGGGGATCGCCTGCGGCTTCCGTTCGAATGAGCCGTTCCCTTCGCAGCGTAGCCACCGCGTTCCACGAATTCGATGACGCAGCCCCCCCCACGCAGCGCGGCGCGGTTCTGTCCCGGCTGCGGCGCGCCGGCCGCGCGGGAGGCGAGGTTCTGCGTGGCTTGCGGGGCGAGGGTGAGCGGCGGCGCGGCGCCTTCGCCCGCGGGACTCGTGGTGCTGATCGCCTTCCTGGCCGTCGGGCTCGCACTGTGGGGGCTGCTGGCGGCGCCCGGCCCGGGGCCCGGGCGCATCCCGCTGCCGCCGAAGGATGCGGGCGGGACAGCGGGCGCGACCGCAGCGCAGGGATCGTTGCCGAAAGATCACCCGTCGCTCGAGATCCCCGCCGACGTCAAGAAGTTCATCGGCGAGCTCGAGCAGAAGGCGGCCGCCCAGCCGAAGGACCTCGAGACCTGGAAGAACGCCGCGCAGGTCGAGTACCGTGCCGGGCAGGTCGACCGCCAGTACCTCGACAAGGCCGAGGCCTCGTTCCGACACGTTCTCGAGCTCGACGCCGACAACCTGGACGCGCTGCGCGCGCTCGGCAACCTGAACTTCGACCGCGAGCGGTACGCGCAGGCCGTGGAGTTCTACTCGCGCTACCTCGCGCTGAAGCCCGACGATCTCAACGTGCGCACCGACCTTGGCACCATGCACCTCTACGGGGGAGACGCCGACAAGGCGATCGCCGAGTACGACCGGGCGATCGCGCGCGATTCGACCTTCTATCAGGCGCACTTCAACCGCGGCATCGCGCTCGCGCAGAAGGGCGACGGCCCGCAGGCCCTGGCGTCGCTGACGCGCGCCCGCGAGCTCGCCCCCGACGATGCGACGCGCAAGCAGATCGAGGCGATGATCGACCACACTCAGCGCGCGTCGGCGGCGCCCGCCGCGGGGGCGCCGGTCGCCCCGAAGGGTTTTCAGGGCCTCGTCGAGGACGGACTGCGCGCGCATCCCATCGTCGGGCCGAAGATCGTCGCGCTCGAATGGACTTCGGCGGTGGCGGGTCGCGCGCGCTTGCGGGACTTCCCGTTGCAGGCCATGCCGGAGACGGTGCGGCAGAAGTTTCTCGAACGCGTCGAAAACCAGCTCGGCGAGGCCAAACGGCGCAGCGCGGCGCCGGGCAGGGCCGAGCTTCAGCTCGTCGATGATGCGACCGGTCAGGTGATGGCGACCGTCAGCGCGGAGTGATGCCTTGTCGGACCCCTACTACCTTTCCATCGGCGACGAGATCGAGCTGTTCCGCGCCGCCTACGAGTGCCGCCTGCCCGTGCTGCTCAAAGGGCCGACCGGTTGCGGCAAGACGCGCTTCATCGAGCACGTCACGCACCGCTTCCACGCGCCGGGCGCCCACGACCGGCCGGGCCTCATCACCGTCGCCTGCCACGAGGATCTGACCGGCAGCGACCTCGTCGGCCGCTATCTGATCAAGGGCGACGATACCGCGTGGATCGACGGGCCGCTCACCCAGGCCGCACGCAGCGGCGCCGTCTGCTATCTCGACGAGATCGTCGAGGCGCGCAAGGACACGATCGTCCTCATCCATCCGCTCACCGACCACCGCCGCATCCTGCCGATCGACAAGCGCGGCGAGATCCTCGAGGCGCACCCCGATTTTCTCCTGGTGATCTCCTACAACCCCGGCTACCAGAGCGTGCTGAAGGACCTGATGCCCTCGACTCGCCAGCGCTTCGTCGCCATCGAGTTCGACTATCCCCCGCGCGACAAGGAAGCGGAGATCGTCGCGCACGAGAGCGGCATCGCACCGGAGATCGCCCTCGAGCTGGCGGCGCTCGGCGAGAAGGTGCGCAACTTGAAGGCGAGCGGGCTCGAGGAGGGCATCAGCACGCGGCTGCTGATCTATGCCGCACAGCTCATGCGCCGCGGCGTGAGCGCGCGCGGCGCCTGCTCGGCGGCGGTGACGCGCGCCCTGTCCGACGACCCCGATACACAGCGCGCGATCGACGAGATCTGCTCGACCGTCTTCCCATGAGCTCGTCCGGCCAGTGGCTGCGGAGCCCGCACCTCGCGCACGCGGAGGGAGGGGCCGAGGCCCTGGCCGCGTTCCGGCGCCTGTCCGAGGCCGAGCAGCGCGAGGTGGTGCGCTTCGGCGACGCGCTCGCCGAGTCGAGTCTCGCGCTGGCGCAGGCCTACGCTCTGAAGGCGGCGCCGGCCCGCGTGCGGCTGCCGCGCGAGCGCTTCGAGCGCTGGGCGAGGGCGGCGATCGATCTCGCCGGCGGAACGTCCGCGCACCGCGACCTGGCCATGGCGTTCCTGCGGCTCGACCCGGTGGGCTTGGCGACCTGCGCCCCGGCCGAGGTCGCACGCTGGCTCGAGCTGTGCGCCGAGATCCAGTCGGCGTCGCGCAAGCTCGCCGTGCTCTTTCTCGAGGGCGCCGGCGCGGCGCTTCCCCGGCTGCGCGAGCCGCGTCGCGAGCGCCTCGAGGCCTGGGCCGCGGCCGGCCTCGAGCTGGCCGCGGCGAGCGGCTGGCGGGGCGAGTTCCTGGCCGCGGCCTATTTCGCCGCCGGCGCGGACGCACTGCCCGTTCTCTCCGTCGAGGAAGCCCGGCGCTGGGCCGCGCTCGGCGCCGCCGTGCAAGCGGGACGGGAGCTCGGACAGGCGTTCTTCCAGGGCCTGCCGCCGGGCTTCGGCGCGCTGACCGGCGCCGACCGGGCCCGGCTCTTCGGGCTGTGCGAGGCGGCGGCCCGCTCGGCGCCGCGCTCGGCGGCGAGCCTGTTCGCCTCGCTGCCGGCGGTGCTCTGCCGGCTCGACCCCGCGGTGCGCTCGGCGCTGCTCGGCGGCCTGGGGTCGGCTGCCGGCGAGGTCGACGCGGTGCTCGGTCTCCTGCCGCTGCTCGAGGCCGTCCTCGGCGCGGTTCCCGCCGCCGAGCGCGTGCGCTTGCTGGATCGCGTTGCGCAGACGGGCGAGCGCCTGCCGCAGTGCGTGGTGCCGTTGCTGCGCTCGCTGCCGCGGGCGGTCGAGCAGGCGGGCGGGCGCTCGGTGCTGCGCTGGATCGCGTACGGCGAATCCATCGGCGAGGCGAACCCCGCGGCGGGCCGCGCCTACTTCGCGCTCGAGTCGCGTACGGCGCTGCGCGTGCTGCGCGAAGGCTCCGCGGCCGCCCACCTCGAAGAGAACCACGCGGTGCTGCGCTCCTATGCGCGCATGCTCGCCGCCGAGACGCTCGCGCTGCGCGGCGCCGACGGCGCGTCGCTGCGGCCCTTCCTCGACCGCGAGAGCCTCGAGCGAACGAGCATCGCGCTGCCCGAGAAGGTCGATTTCTTCGACTCCTGGGAAGACAACTTCTCGGTGCTGAAGCTGGCCACGGCCGGCGGGGTCGGCCGGCTGCTGTACGGCACCTACGACCTGTCGGTGGCGCGCGTGTGCGATCGCTTGCCGCCGCCGCTCGCCCGCGTGCTGGCGGCGACGGTCCCCGGCGGCACGCTGGCGAGCCTGCTCGAGGCGGTGCCGGACGCCGACCCACTGGTCCCGCTGTTCGCCGCCTGCGAGGGTGCGCGCATCGACGCTCGGTTGCGCCGCGCCTACCGGGGCTTCCGCGCGGAGCTCGGACGGCTCGCGGGGCGGCTCGCCGCACGCGTGCCGCGCGCGCGCCGCTCGGCCGAGCTGGTTCTCTATCTGATCGGCGCCGGTCATCCGCCGGGCGAGCTCGAGACCCCCGAGCTGCCCGCCGATCTGCTCGCCGCGGTCGCCTCCCTGCTCGGCAGCCCCGCCGCCACGGTGGACGACGCGCTGGCGGTGGCGATCCAGATGCGCGAGCGCCTCGCCGATTCGATCGCCGTTTCGGGATTCGGCCCGCCGACGTCCTACGAGGATCTGCTGTTCGAGAAGATCACCGGCGACGCCGCGCTCGATCCGGATCCCGACGCCGCGGCGGAGCCGAGCGCGGGGGCGCATCCGACCGAGGCGCTCGACGTCGATCCCGCCGGCGTCGAGGAGAGCGACGAAGACGCGGCGGGAACGCCGCTCTCCGCCGAGGAACTGCGGCGCTTGCTCGAGGCCGGGGCGATCCTCAAGGTCGGACGGTCCAGCCAGGTGGTCGAGAGCGCGGGCATCTTCGCGCGCGATCTTCCGCTGCCTCCGGCCGACGGCAACGAGCCGAGCGAACCGGGCGGCGCGGCGCAGGACGGCGCCCGCCGCGGTCGCCGCGGCGGGGCGGAGGCGCGCGGCTTCGAGTACGACGAGTGGGACTACTCGATTCGCGACTATCGAAGCCGCTGGTGCCGGCTCGAGGAGATGGTGCTCGGCGGCGATGCGGGAGAGTTCTTCCAGGACACGCTCGCCCGCTACGCCGAGCTGCTGCCCGAGGTCCGCCGCCAGTTCCAGCGCCTGCGTCCCGAGCGCTACCTCAAGGTGCGCGGCCTCGAAGACGGCGAAGACTTCGACCTGAACGCGGCGATCGAGGCGCGGGTGGAGCTGCGCGCCCGCCGCTCGCCGTCGGCGCGGGTCTACGTCGCGCGGCGCGCCGAGGAGCGCGACGTGGCGACGCTGTTCCTGCTCGACATGAGCGCTTCGACCGACGAGCCGCTGCAGCCGAAGGGTCCCGCCGGCCGCGCGCGACGGATCATCGACGTCACCAAGGAGGCGCTGGTGATCATGGCGGAGGCGCTCGAGGAGCTCGGCGACCGCTACGCGATCTACGGCTTCTCGGGCCAGGGCCGGGAGAACGTCGAGTTCTACGTGGTGAAGCAGTTCCAGGAGGGCCTGAACGCGCGGGTGCGCGGCCGCATCGGCGGCATCGAGCCGCGCCGCTCGACGCGCATGGGCACGGCGCTGCGCCACGCGCGCGCCAAGATGGCGAACCTCGCCGCGCGGTCGAAGCACGTGTTCCTGCTCTCCGACGGCTTCCCCCAGGACTTCGACTACGGCACCGACCGCCGATCGAACACCTACGGCATCCAGGACACGATGATGGCGCTGCAGGAGTGCCAGGCGGCCGGCATCACCCCCTTCTGCATCACCGTCGACAAGACCGGGCACGACTATCTGCGGCAGATGTGCGAGACGTCGCGCTACCTGGTGATCGAGGACGTTTCCTCGCTGCCGATGGAGCTGCCGAAGATCTACGAGCGCTGGGTGCGGGCGTAGCGCGGGTGTCCTGCTTGGGACGCCCCTGGCGTGGGTGCCGCTTGACTTCGCGCGGAGGCGCTCCGCATATCTCCAGGGATGCTTTCCGAGGTGCGCGAGTTCATCGCGGCGCCCGTCCCCGGACGATTCGGCGAGCTCGCGCTGCGCGTGTTTCGCTTCCAGTTCGAGCGCAACGAGCCGTACCGCCGCTTCTGCGAGCAGCACGGGCGAACCCCGCAGCAGGTCGACGGCTGGACGCAGATCCCGGCGGTCCCGGTCTCGGCGTTCCGGCACGCCGAGCTGGTCTGCTCGGGGCTGCCGACGGGCAGCGTGTTTCTCACCAGCGGCACGACGCAGGGCGTGGAGCGGCGGGGCCGTCACCACGTGCCGGATCCGTCGATCTATCGAGCGGTGGCGCTCGACCACTTCCGCCGCTGCGTGCTGCCCGACGGTCTGCGACCGCGCTTCCTGGTGCTCGCGCCCGCGCTCGCCGAGCAGCCGCAGTCGTCGCTCTGCCAGATGATCGAGTGGCTCGGCGCCGACCTCGGCGCCGCCGCCCCCGAGGTGTTCATCCGCGGCGGCGAGGTGTGCGCGGAGCCGCTGCGCGAGCGGCTGCGCGAGATCGAGCCGACCGGCGAGCCGGTGCTGCTGATCGGCGTCACCTACGCGTTCCTCCGCTTCATCGACGGCTGTCGGGCCGACGGCGTGCGCTTCCGGCTGCCCTACGGCTCGCGGATCGTCGACACCGGCGGTACCAAGGGGCGCAGCCGCCCGATGTCGCGCAACGGCCTGCTGCGGGCGTTCTGGGAGACGTTCGGCGTGCCCGGCTACGCGGTCGCCAACGAATACGGCATGACCGAGATGTGCTCGCAGTTCTACGACGACGCGGTCCTGAACCACTTCCGCGGCCGCAAGCGCGACCGCTCCAAGCTCGCGCCGCCGTGGGTGCGCACCCGGCTGGTGTCGGCGCGGAGCCTGGCGCCGGTCGCGCGCGGCGAGCGCGGCCTGTTGCGCCACTTCGATCTCGCCAACGTCGGCTCGGTGCTGGCGCTGCAGACCGAAGACGTCGGCATCGAGACCGGCGAGGGATTCGAGGTGCTCGGTCGCGCCGCGGGCGCCGAGGCCCGCGGCTGCGCGTTGCTGCTCGAGTCCTTCGCGCAGTAGGTCGCCGATGGAGAGCGCGTTTCACCTGCCCGGCCCGGCGCCGTCGCGCACTCGAACCGTCGCGTTCGCGGGGGTTCCGCTGTCGGTGGCGGAGCTCTCCGGCGAGGACATGCGGGCGCTGCTCGCCGCCCTGCGCGCGCGCCCCGATCGCGCCTCGCCCGCGGCGCGCGCGCGGGCGGTGGCGGCGGCGGCCCGCCGCTTCCTCGATCGCGGCGATCCGCTGCGCCGCCGCGCCCTCGCCGCGCTGCCGGCGCTGACCGGATTTTCGCAGGCGATGATCGAGCAAGCGCTGCCGCGGGCCTTCGGGCCGCTCCGCGAGCGAGATCTGCTCGGCGTGGCGACGCGCCGGTCCTCCCCGGCCGTCGATCTCGTCGGCATCGTCTCGGCGGGAAACCTTCCCGGCGTCGCGCTCGCCAAGGCGGCGCTCGCGCTCGCGGCGGGGGCCGCCTGCCTGGTGAAGACCGCGTCCGGCGAGCCGCTGCTGGCGGTGCTGTTCGCCGAGGCGCTGTCGGAGGTCGATCCCTCGCTGGCGACGTCGCTCGCGGTGCTGTGGTGGGAGGGCGGCCGCGGCGCCTGCGAGGCGGAGTTCCTGCGCGGCGCGGACTCCATCATCGCCTACGGATCGGACGCCGCAGTCGGGGCGCTGCGGGCGCTCGCGGGCCGCAAGGTCGTGGGGCACGCGCACCGGCTGAGCGTGGCGGTGGTGCGGCTCGACGTGCCGCGCGCCGCCCCCCCGCCGGCGGAGGCGGCCGCGCTCGACGTCGCGCTCTACGACCAGCTCGGCTGCCTCTCGCCGCAGTGCCTGTACACGGTGGGCGGGTCGCTCGCGCAGCGCGCCGCATTCCTCGAGCAGCTGGCCCGGGCGCTCGGCGAGCTCGACCGGCGCCTGCCGTCAGGCGCGCGCGACGCGTCGCAGGCAGTGGCGGTCCGCCGCCTGCGCGACGAGTACGAGTGGCGCGCGCTCGGCGGCGAGCCCGTCTCGCTGCGCGGCGGGGCGGGCTGGACCGTGATCGACGACCCCACCGCGGGCTTTCGCCCGAGCCCGCTGCACCGCACGGTGATCGTCCGCCGGCTCGACGCGCTCGAGCAGCTTGCCGCCGCGCTCGGCGAGTGGTTGCCACGCGTCGAGTCGGTCGGTATGGATCCCTGGCCCGACCCCGAAGCCGCGGCCTGGATCGCTCGCCGCGGCGTTCCGCGCGTGGCGCCGCTCGGCAGCATGCAGAGCCCCGGCCTCGACTGGCGGCAGGGGGGGAGGGATCCGATGGCGGGAATCATCCAGGGAGAAATCGCTTGAGCCGTTCCGCACCTCCGTCGGCCGACGAATCCGTGCGCGGCGAGATCCGCCTCCTCGGCTCGCTGCTCGTCGTCTTCGCGGCGATCAAGATCGCCGCCAGTTCCCTCGGCTACGTCTCCGCTCTGGTCTCGGTCGCTGGCGTCGACGCCGAGGGAGGGCACACGTTCTACTGGATCCCTCAGGTGCTGTTCTACACCTTCTTCCTGGCCTCGGCGCGCCGGCTGCGCCGCTTCGACCGCTACGGCCGCCGCGCGGTGATCTCGCTCTGCGCGCTGTCGCTCGCGGCCGCGCTGCTCTACGCCCTGCTCGACTTCACGTTCGGCGCGGGGCGGGAGCGTCCGGCGCTGGCGCTCGCCGTCAAGCTGCGCCTGCTGGTGGGCGGCGACGTCTGGGACCTGGTGTTTCCCCTGCTGGCGATCCTGCGGCTGCGCAGGCCCGCGGCGCGCCGGCTCTTCGAGCGCGAATGAACGCCCTGCGAGCCCGCTTTCTCCGCCACGTCGCGCAGACCTCGGAGGCTCCGCTGGCGCTGGAGATCGAGCGCGCGAGCGGTTCGACGGTGTTCGACCGGGCCGGGAAGGAGTACCTGGATTTCCTCGCCGGAATGGGCGTCGCCAACGTCGGACATTGCCATCCCGAGGTGGTCGACGCGGTGCGCGCGCAGGCCGGCCGCTACCTTCACGCGATGGTGTACGGCGAGTACGTGCAGGAGCCGCAGGTGCGACTGGCCGCCCGTCTCGCCGAGCTGCTGCCGGGGGCGCTCTCGACCGCGTATTTCACGAACAGCGGGGCGGAGGCGATCGAGGGGGCGCTGAAGACCGCGCGCAAGCACACCCGGCGCACGAAGCTCGTCGCCTTCGAAGGCGCGTTTCACGGCGACACGCTCGGCGCGCTGTCGATCTGCGGCAATCCGCTCTACCGCGAGCCCTTCGCGCCGCTGCTGCCCGACGTGCTGCGCCTGCCGTTCGCCGACCGCGCGGCGCTCGAGCGCATCGACGCCGAGACGGCGGGCGTGGTGATCGAGCCGGTCCAGGGCGAGGGCGGGGTGCGCATCCCGCCGGCCGACTACCTCGAGGCGCTGCGCCGGCGGACGCGGGAGGTCGGGGCATTGCTGGTGTTCGACGAGGTCCTCACCGGCTTCGGCCGCACCGGTACGCTGTTCGCGTTCGAGCGCTTCGGCGTGGTTCCCGACGTGCTGGTGATCGCCAAGGCGCTGGGCGGAGGCCTGCCGCTCGGCGCGTTCGTGTCGAGCGCCGAGATCCTCGGTACCCTGGCCGTCGATCCTCCGCTCGGCCACGTCACCACGTTCGGCGGGCATCCGGTGTCGTGCGCCGCGGGTCTCGCGGCGCTGGACGTGCTGCTGCGCGATCGGCTCGCGGAGCGTGCCGAGCGTCTCGGCGAACGCTTGCGGAGCAAACTTCGCTCGCTCGCCTGGCAGGGGCACCTCGTCGAGGTTCGCGGCCTCGGACTGCTGGTCGGCGTCGAGCTCGACGACGCCCGCTTCGCGCAGCGTCTCGCCCGGGCTTGCTTCGCGGGCGGGCTGGTCCTCAACTGGACCCTGCACCGCGATCAGGTGCTGCGCCTCGCGCCGCCGCTGGTGATCGGCGAAGCGGAAATCGAGCGCGGCCTGGAGATCCTCTCGCAGGCGATCGCGGAGGCCGCGGCATGATCGCGCGCTCATCGCAGGGCGCGGCCATCGACCGGGCGAGCGCGGCGAGCGTGACGGCGCCGCCGATCCGCTTCCCGCGTCGGCCGCTGCCGCCGCCGCGGGCGATGAGCGGCCGCAAGCGGCGCTGGATCTACCCGAATCGCGGTCTGATCAAGCGGCTCGAGCGCGGCGCCGACGTGTTCGCGTCCCGCCACCTCTACCCGCACCTGCTCGGCATCTGGAGCCCCTACAGCTGGCAGTTGCCGCGCCGTCTGGTGGTCTCCGAGGCGACGCTCGCGCCCCGCCGTTGGCCCGCGAGGATGCCGCCGCTGCGCGTGCTGCTGCTGACCGATCTGCACGTCGGCCCGTTCCTGCTCCCCTCGGTGCTGCACCCGATGCTCGCCGAGCTCATGCGTCTGGAGCCCGACCTGGTCGCCATCGGCGGCGACGTGATCAGCGGCAGGGCGCACGACCTCGGCGGCTTCCTCGAGGGCCTGGCCGAGCTCGCGCGGGCGCCGCTCGGCGCCTGGTTCTGCATGGGCAACCACGAGTACTTCTCGCCCGACCCCTTCTACGTCGTCGAGCAGCTGCGCGCGGTCGGCATCCACACGCTGCGCAACCATGCCGTGCGGCTCGAGCACGGCGGCTCGCGCTTCGTGCTCGGCGGGCTCGACGACCTGGTGCTCGGCGTGCCCGACTGGGAGCGGCTGCTCTCCGCGGCCGGCGCGCCGCACGTGTTGCTCGCCCACAACCCCGACGCGTTCTACGAGGCCGAGCGGCGGGGCATCGGGCTCGTGCTCTCCGGACACACGCACGCCGGCCAGATCCGTTTTCCCGGCGGCCCGCCGCTGGTCCGCCAGAGCCGGTTCTGCCTCGACGAGGGCGTGATGTCGTTCGGCTCGAGCCTGATCGTCGTATCGCGCGGCCTGGGGGCCTCGGGCTTGCCGTGGCGGGTCGGTGCGCGCCCCGAGGCGGTGCTGCTGACGATCCGGCCCGGGTGATGCCGCGGCGCACGACCGTCCGCCTGCGCGTGCCCGATCCGCCGGCGCCAAGCGCCGCCGGCGGATTCTCCGCGTACGCGCGGCTGCTGGAGGAGGCGGCGACCACGGCGTCGATCGAGGCCGGCTATGCCCCGCGGTGGTACGCGGCAGAAGGCACGGCGTGGGTGATCCGGCGCTCGACCATCGAGTGCGAGGCGCCGATCGCGCCGGGGACCGCGGTCGAGGTCGCGACGTGGGTGGCGGACTTCCGCCGCGTCCGCTCGCGCCGCGAGTACGAGATGCGCGCCGAGCCCGGCGGACCGCCGCTGCTGCGGGCACACACCGACTGGGTCTACGTCGAGCGGGCCTCCGGCCGCCCGCGGCGGATCCCCGCGCCCATGATGTCGCGGTTCGTCCCCGAGGGAGCCGCCGAAGCGCTGCCGCGCGAGCCGCTCGAGACCGGCGCCCGGCCGGCGGACGCCGCGAGCATCGAGCAGGTCGTGGTGCCCGCCGACGTCGATGCCCTCGATCACATGAACAACGCCCGGTACTTCGACTACGTCGAGCAGGCGATCCGAGCGGCGCTGGCGGCGACCCCGGCGGCGCATCGGCGGCCCGTCCGCCACGACCAGGAGTACCTGGAGGAAGCGAGGAACGGCGACCGCCTGGCCTGCTTCGCCTGGCGGCTGCGCGAGGGCGAGTGCGAGACCGAGGTCGCGACCGAGATCCGCCGCGCGGCGGACGGAGCGGCGCTGGCGCGGGCGCGCAGCCTCTGTCGCTGAGCGGCGCTCATCGCCGAAAAAGGGGTCGGGAGTCTTTGTTGGCAAAAAGACTCCCGACCCCTTTTGGGCTAACCCGCTCGGGCGCAGTCGGGGCAGAGGCCGCGAAACACGACGTCGACCCCGCGCAGCGCGAACCCGTAGCGCTCGCCGGGGGGCAAGCGAAGCCGGTTCGTTCCGTGCGGGTGTACGTCGCGCAGCGCGCCGCACCGCTCGCAGCGCAGGTGATGATGAGGCTCGACCGCGTTCGGATCGTAGCGCTTGGCCCGGCCCTCGCCGCCCATCTCCCGCACCTCGCCGAGCGCCGCGAGCTCGCGCAGCACGTTGTACACGGTCGCGCGGCTGATCTCCGGCAGGCGCGCCGCCGCGCGGCGGTGGACCGCGTCGGCGGTGAGATGGACGTGTGCGCCGTCGAGCGCCTCCGCGACCGCACGCCGCTGGGCGGTGAGCGTCCAGTCGCGGCGCCGCAGGCGGCCGAGCAGCGATTCGGGTGCGGGCGTACGTCGCTCCATTGACAAGATCCAGTATTAGACATAATCTAATCACCGTCAAGGAGGCAGAGACATGACGAAGGTGGACATCGGCATCGGAGACGAGCAGCGCAAGGCGGTCGTGGAGATCCTCTCCGCGCTGCTCGCGGACGAGTACGTTCTGTACACGAAGACGCGCAACTACCACTGGAACGTGGTCGGGCCGCAGTTCAACGAGCTTCACAAGTTCTTCGAGGCCCAGTACGAGCAGCTCGAGGGCGTCGTCGACGAGGTGGCCGAGCGGTCCCGCTCGCTCGGGGGCCGGGCGATCGGCACGCTCGCCGAGTTCGTCCGGCGCGCCCGCCTGAAGGAGCCGGCCGGCGACCCGCCCGACGCGCGCGGCATGATCGCCGCTCTGCTCGCGGATCACGAGGCGCTGGCGCGCACGCTGCGCGGCGACCTGCAGGCCTGCGCCGAGCGCTTCGGCGACGCGGGGACCAGCGACTTCCTCACCGGGCTGCTCGAGCAGCACGAGAAGATGGCCTGGATGCTGCGCTCGTTCCTCGCCTGAGCGGGCCTCGCGGAGAAAGCGCGGCCCCGGCCGGCGGCCGCGCTGACCGGCCGGCCGCGCTCTGTTATCGTCCCGCCAGAGGTGGACCGATGACTCGAAGGCCCGAGCGGCTGCGACCCTGGATGCCGCACGCGGCGCAGCCCGTCTACGACTGCCGCGTGTTTTCGATCACCGAGCATCGCCGGCGGTCACCGCGCACCGGGGAGCTTCACGACTTCTACGTCCTCGACTCGCCGGACTGGGTGAACATCATCCCGCTGACGGCGGATCGCCAGGTCGTGATGATCCTGCAGTACCGCCACGGCATCGACGAGTTCACGCTGGAAGTGCCGGGCGGAATGGTCGACGAGGCCGACGCCTCACCGCTCGAGGCCGGCCGACGCGAGATGCGGGAGGAGACCGGCTACGACAGCGAGGACGTGGTGCCGCTCGGCGTGATTCACCCCAATCCGGCGATCCAGAACAACCGCTGCCATTCGTTCCTGGCGCGCGACGTCCGGCTCGCCGGGCCGGTGGCCTTCGACACCACCGAGGAGACCGAGGTGGTGCTCGTGCCCCTCGACGACGTACCGGAGCTGATCCGCGGCGGGGTGATCAGCCACGCGCTTGTGGTCGTGGCCTTTCATCACCTGCTGCTGAAGGGCGCCGGGTAGAAAAGGGGTCGGGAGTCTTTTCCGGGTAAAGACGTCGGGGGCGCGGCGGAAAAGACTCCCGGCGGCGGAAAAGACTCCCGACCCCTTTTCTACCCGTCATCGACCCAGTCGGGAACACCCTCGCCGTCGCTCGGCAGCTCCGGCGTCTCCGGGGCCTCGGCACGCGCTCCGGGCGCCGCGGCCGGGCCCGGCGCATGAGCCGGCTGGCCGCGCCGCCGGCCGCGCCGCCGACGGCGCTTCTTCTTGCGGTGCTCCGGCTGGGCGATCGGCTCCCAGAAGCTGTCGGGCCGCTCGGGGCGTCCGCGGCAGATGTCGCACAGGCCGCAGGTCGTGCCGTCTTCCTCGCCGAAGTAGCGCCGCAGGAAGACGGCGCGGCATTCGGCGCTGTGCGCGTACTCGCCGAGGTTGTCGAGACGGCGACTGTCCTGGGTGCGCAACGTCTCGAACTGGCCGGCGAGGCTGCGCGACTGCGCTTCGATCGATTCGGCGGCCGCGAGGATCTCGATCGGGCCGCCGTCGGCGAGCGACACCAGACCGGCTTCCTCGAGCACCGAGAGCAGCGCCTCGGTGACGCGGCTGGAGAGCTGCGCGGACAGCGCCAACGGCTCACGCTCGGGGGTTCGCCCCTCGCCCTTCCAGGCCGCCAGCGCGGCGCCGAGCCTGTAGAGCTGCTCGGGCCGCACGCGGCTCTTGGCGAGCAGCGCCTCGTGGATCGTGCGGTCGTCGGGATCGTAGAGCAGGATGCAGTTCGCCTTCTGGCCGTCGCGTCCGGCGCGCCCGGCCTCCTGCACGTACTGCTCGAGCGAGGCGGGTGCCTGGTAGTGCACGATGTAGCGGATGTCCGGCTTGTCGATGCCGAGGCCGAAGGCGCTGGTGGCCACCATCACGGTACGGCGGCCGGCCTTCATGTACATCTCCTGCTCGTGGTTGCGCTCGGTCGACGTCATCTTGCCGTGGTAGCGATGCGCCGGGATGCGCAGCATCTGCAGCGCCATGTACACGTTGTCGACCTCGCGGGTCGTCGAGCAGTAGATGATGCCGGGCCGGCGCAACCGCTTGGCGAAGCGCATCAGCGCGCGCAGCCGAGCCTCGCTGCGGCTCTCCAGCACCTCGAACGCGAGGTTGGCGCGGTGCGGGGAAGCGGCGACCAGTTCGGGAGCCGACAGGCCGAGGAAGCGGACGATGTCCTCGCGGACGTTCTCGGTGGCGGTGGCGGTGAGCGCCATGATCGACGGGCCGCCGAGGTCGCGCAGCCGCTCGCCGATCTGCAAGTACGCGGGGCGGAAATCGTGCCCCCACGCCGAGATGCAGTGCGCCTCATCGATCGCCGCGAGGCTGATCCCCGACCGGCGCAGCGCTTCGGCGGCCTCCGCGGAGCCGAGCGTCTCGGGGGTGGTCATGACCAGCAGCGACCCGCCGGCGACGATCCGTTCCAGCGCCTCGCGGCGCAGCTTGCCGCGCACCGTGCCGTCCAGACGCACGCAGGGGATGTTGCGCTTGATCAGCTTCTCGTGCTGGTCGCGAAGCAGGGCGAGCAGCGGCGAGATCAGCACCACCGGCTTCGGCAGCACCATCGATGGCACCTGGTAGCAGGCCGACTTGCCGAAGCCCGTGGGCAACACCACCAGCACCTCGCGGCCGGCGAGCGCCGCCCGGATCACCCGCTCCTGCTCCGGGTAGAGCTGCTGGATGCCCAGCCGCTGGGCGGCGAGATCGACCTCACTCGACGGTCGTGGCGACCGGTCCGCCGCGGGGGCCGGGGGCGTTGTGGGGGCCGCGGCCGCCCCGTGGTGGCCGCGCCGGCGCCGGCGGCGGCGCCGGCGCGGCCCGGCGCCGGCCGGGAAGAACTCCCCGCCGCGCCTCAGCAGAGGTTGCGGCGGCGGGGGGAGCCGGCCGTCGGCACCGTTGGTCGCGGCCCGCTCCGGACCGCACGGGGCAGTTGCCGGCGCCTCTTCGGTACCAGGCTTTTGCTCTTCGTCGCTCACGTTTGCCGCTCGCTCGAGCCGCCGTCCGCCACGCAGGCTTGTCGCGAACGCGATCTCCAATCTTGCGGCCGGGGGCGATCACGGGGACGCGACACACCCTCCGGGAGTGTCGCGCCGACGTCGCGAAACCCAGCCGCCGAGCCGCCCGCCGATCGGCGCTCGCGCCGACCGTGGACCGCGTGCGCTTACTTGTACCGCGAGCCGACCGCCCGGAGCAAGTCGTCGTACTGGCCCAGGTGGTCACGGCAATACCCTGTTTGCGGACGATCGATCAATCCCGAACGCAGGATCTTGGCCCGTCGGCGAGCCGGTGCGGCGCCGGGTCGAGCCGGCGCAAGCTCAGCCGAGGATCTTCTCGAACGTCAGATAGGTCTTGGTCTGCTCGCCACCGAACCGGCGGGCGATTCGCTGCGCCGCGACGGCATTCTCGGGCACCAAGCAGTACTCCATCTCGGTCATGCCCCGGGCGGTCATCCCCGCCATGACGCGGGCCGCCAGGGTCTGCGCCAGGCCGCGGCCGCGGAAGGCCTCGAGCACGGCGAGCATCAGCAGGCCGCCGCGGCGGATGCGGCGGCCGAAGCGGCGCAGCGCGAGCGCGCCCCTCAGGCTCGCGGGCTCGGCGCGAGCGCGGCCGAGCGCCTCGTTCAGGTCGGGCACGCCGAGCGCCAGGCCGACGGCGCGGCCGGCGCTCTCGGCGACGTGGAAGAGCCGCGGATCGACCGCGCGCCGAGCCGGCGCCATCAGCTCCCAGGCCTCGGCGGGCGACAGCGGCGTGTCGCCCCAGTGGTGGGCGAACGCCGCGTTGTGCAGATCGGCCAGGATCTCTACCTCGCGACGCCAGGCTCCCGGATCGGCGGCACGGAGGGTGACCGGCGGGCCGTTCAGGAGAAGGGGGTTGGCCGCAGCGCGGGCGATCGCGTCGCGCGTTTGCACGCTGGCGAGGTCGATTCGGTACGAATAGAAGCGCGGCGCGAGCTGGAAGCCCCGTCGCCACCAGTGGCCGGGATACTCCGGCGGGTTGTAGGCCGTGCCGACCAGCGGCCGCTCGGAATGGCGATTCTCGAGGCAGCCGAATCCGTACAGGCGGTGGCCGTTGATCGGCCCCCAGACGCGCGCGGCGCCGAGCGACCGAAGCCAGCGCTCCGCCGCGTGGAACAGCGCGTCGACCGCGAGCGGGTGGTCGGGGAGCGCCTCGAGAAAGCCGATCGTGCCGATCTTCTTCCCGAACTTCTCCTCGAAGCTCTCGTGCAGGAAGGCGGTCAGACAGGCGACCGGCTTGCCTTCCTCCTCGGCGAGGAGCGCGCGCCAGCGCGAGCGCGCCGCGAGCAACCCCCGGCGACGCAGCAAGCTCCTCAGGATGCGCAAATCGGGCGGAACCCAGTAGGGGTTTCCGACGTAGGGCGCGCGGATCAGAGCGAAGTAGGCGCGCCGGTCGGCGCGCGTTCGCACCTCGCGAATCCGCGCCTCGCCCACCTCAACGGTCCGCGCCGGGGGCGGTGCCTCGCCTCGATCCCGCCGGCACGAGCCGCGGGCCCGCCGGCCGGTGGACAGCGCCCTTCCGCACGGACGGCGACTCAACCAGAAAAGCAGTTTGACATCAATCGAACGATCCACCTATGGGTCTGCGCCATCCGCCAGAGAAGTCTCTCGATGCTCGCTCGAACCGTGCGCCGGTGGCTGGTGCCGGCGGTGCTGGTGTTCGCCTGGCTCTGCGCGCCGGGCGCCGCGGCGGGGGCAGAGGGGGTCCGCCAGCGCTCGCAGATCGCCGAGGACCTCTACGATGTCGACTTCGTTGACGCCGACCGCGGCTGGGCGGTCGGCACCTTCGGCGCGGTCTACCGCACGGCCGACGGCGGCCGGACTTGGCAGGCGCAGCCGACGCCGACCGCGCAGCACCTCTACGGAGTCTCCTTCGCCGACGCGGCGAGCGGCTGGGCCGTCGGCCGCAGCGGCGAGATCGTGCACACGGCGGACGGCGGTCTGCACTGGACGGAGCAGCGGAGCCACGCGCACGAGCACCTCTTCGCCGTGGACTTCATCGATTCCCGTGAGGGTTGGGCCGTCGGCGACTGGGGCGTCGTGCTGCACACGGCGGACGGCGGCGCGACCTGGGAGGACCGCTCGCTGCCCGCGGACCAGATCGTCTATGCGGTCGACTTCCTCGATCACGGCCGCGGCTGGATGGTCGGCGAGTTCGGCACGATCCTGCATACCCGCGACGGCGGCCAGAGCTGGGTGAAGCAGGACGCGGGCACGCACAAGACGTTCTTCGGCGTGGCGGCGGTCTCCGCGGAAACGGCGTGGGCCGTGGGTATCGACGGCCTCGTCGTCCGCACCCGCGACGGCGGGACGAGCTGGGACCTTCAGCACGGACAGCGCGAGGCCGCAAGCTTCGAGAAGGGCGGGTTCGCGGGGCTGCTGGACAGTCCTGGCTTCTACGACGTCGAGATCCGCGGCGGCAAGGGTTACGTGGTCGGCGACGTCGGCAACGTGCTGGTGAGCGAGGATGGCGGCGAGACGTGGACCGGATCGCTTCTCCCCGCGCCGTGGCGTCTGTCGTGGATCCGCGGCTTGAGCGTGTTGCCCTCGGGGCGGGGGATGCTGGTCGGCGCGTCGGGCCTGACGTTTTCCGTCGACGGAAAGCAGATGCGCTTCTCGCAGCTGCCGCGCTGAGCGACGCCGGACCGGGGGGCTTTCCTCCGTCTCCCGGCTCCGCCAGATAAGGAGCGATGGGCAAGACCTACCTGGAGGACTTCCGCGTCGGGGAGATCATCGAGCTCGGCAGCCGAGCGGTCGGCCGAGACGAGATCATCGAGTTCGGGCGTCGCTACGACCCGCAGCCGTTCCACGTCGACGAGCAGGCAGCTCGGGAATCGATTTACGGCGGCCTGATCGCCAGCGGCTGGCACACCGCGTCGATGTTCATGCGGCTGATGGTCGACGGCATGATCGCCGGCAGCCGCAGCATGGGCTCGCCGGGCGTCGACGAGATCCGCTGGCTGAAGCCGGTGCGGCCCGGCGATACGCTGCGGGGGCGCGTGGTGATCCTCGAGGTGGTGCCGTCACGCTCCAAGCCCGACCGCGGC
>JACPRU010000015.1 GCA_016189835.1 Deltaproteobacteria bacterium
ACGAGGCCATCATCCAGTACATCAAGCGGAAGTACAACCTGCTGGTCGGCGAGCGCACGGCCGAGCTCATCAAGATCACCATCGGCTCGGCCTATCCGGGCAACGAGATCCAGACCATGGAGATCAAGGGCCGCGACCTCGTCGCCGGCGTGCCGAAGACGGTGGAGATCTCCGACGAGGAGATCCGCGATTCGCTGCTCGAGCCGATCAACCAGGTCGTCGAGGCGGTGCGCATCGCGCTCGAGCGCACGCCGCCCGAGCTCGCCTCGGACATCGTCGACAAGGGCATCGTGCTCGCCGGCGGCGGCTCGCTGCTGCGCAACCTCGACGTGCTGCTGCGCGACGAGACCGGCCTGCCGATCGCGCTGGCGGAGGATCCGCTGACGGCGGTGGTGATGGGCGCCGGCAAGGTGCTCGACGAGCTGTCGCTCCTGAAGGACGTGACGATCCAGTAAGTCGGGCACGGTGCGGGACTTTCCGGGGCGGCGACGCGACGCGGCGACCCGTGCGCGGGTTCCAGGAGTCCGTGGCGCGCCCGGCAGCTAGCGCGCTAGCCCATCATGCTCGAGTTCCTCCGGAGAAATCAGGTCCTGGTGAGCTCCGGGCTGTTTCTCGCGCTGTCGCTCGGCTTGCTCGCCGTGAACCGAAGCGGCGCGCGCCGTTTCGACCCGCTCGGCGCGATCTTTCTCGAGGCGATGCGGCCGCTGCAGAGCGTCACCAACGGCGCCGCGGGAGCCGTCGGGGCCTTGTGGGGGCGGTACCTCGGTTTGGTCGGTGTCCAGGCCGAAAACCGACGGCTGAGGGAGCGGCTGCGCGCGCTCGAAGCCGAGCATCATCGCGATCTCGAGATCGAGCTCGAGAACCGCCGTCTGCAGCGGCTGCTCGACTTCCACGGCGACGTCCCCTCGCAGGTCGTGACCGCGCGGGTGATCGGCAAGGACGCCTCGGGCCTCCTCCACACGCTCACGCTCGATCGCGGCGAGCGCGACGGCGTCCGCGGCGGACTGGCCGTGGTCTCCGCCGACGGCGTCGTCGGCCGCATCGCGCAGGCGAGCCCACACGCCTCGCGGGTGCTGCTGATCTCCGACCACAACAGCGGCGTCGACGCGCTGGTGCAGCGCACGCGCGCGCGCGGCATCGTCGAGGGAGCGCTGTCGGGAACTTGCTCGATGAAATACATCAAGCGCGGCGACGAGATCGACGCGAACGACGTGGTGGTGACCTCGGGGCTCGACGGGATCTTTCCGAAGGGCCTGCGGATCGGCCGCGTGAGCGGCGTGACGCGCAAGCACGTCGGTCTCTACCAGGTCGCCGAGGTGGTGCCGTCGGTCGATTTCGCGAAGCTCGAAGAGGTGCTGGTGCTGATCTCGCCGCCGAGTGAGGTGAACGACGCGATCGACGCCGCGGCCCGCGCGCGGATCACTCCCGAGCCGACGCCGACACCCGAGGCGAACCCCACGCCGACCGCCGGCGCCCGGCGCCGCCCGACCCCGCGCCCGACCGCCCCGACGGGCGCGGCGCGTCGATGAGGGGCGGGGCGATGGGGACGCTCGTCCTGGTGATGATCGCCGCGGTCGTCGGCGTACTGCTCGAGACGACGGTCTTCCACTGGCTGCCGCTCGGCTCGATCATGCCCGACCTCGTGGTCATCCTCTGCGTCTACTTGGCGCTGCGCGAGCACAGCGTGGCCGGAGCGCTCGGCGCCTTCCTGCTCGGCTACTTCACCGACAGCTTCTCCGGCAACGTGCCCGGGCTGCACGCGTTCGCCATGAGCCTCGTCTTCCTGCTCGTCTATCTGCTGGCGCGCCAGCTGTGGATGGACAACGTCGTCGCCAACGTCGCCGTGGTGTTCGTGGCCTCGCTGCTCAAGGCGCTGGCGGTCGCGGTGCTGCTCGCCCTCTATCTATCCGCCGCCTCGCCGTGGCACCAGCTCTTCTCGAGTGCCTGGGTCGAAGCGGCGATCGCCGCGCTGTTCTCGCCGTTCGTGTTCTCGCTGCTCGACGGCGGCCGGCGCCTCTGGGGTCTCGATTGACCGGCCGAGCGTCCGGACAGCCCCCTTTCCCTTTGGCGATTTGAGGATAGGCTGAAGCCGTGGACAGCTCCTCGGTGCCGCTGCCGGACTCCCGCGAGGCACCCAACGGCTTTCGCCGCCGCCTCGGCGTCTCGGTCGCGATCCTGGCCGCGGCGTTCGCCTTCCTGATCGCGCGGTTCTGGCAGCTCCAGGTGACGGAGGGCGACGTTCACCGCACGCTCTCCGAGAACAACCGCGTGCGGCTGAAGCGCGTCAACGCGGCGCGCGGCTTGATCTTCGACCGCGGCGGCCAGTTGCTGGTGGAGAACCGTCCGTCGTTCGACGTCGTCATGGTCCCCGAGGACGCTCGCCAGCCGCAAGACGTGCTGGAACGGCTGGGGGGCTTCCTGCATCAGGAGCTCGCCGACGCGCGCCAGGCGCTGGCCGCCGCGGCGGCCAGCCGCCGTCCGCCGTTCGAGAACGTCGTGCTGCGTCGCGACGTCGACTGGGAGACGCTGGTCGCGGTGGAGACGCGCCAGATCGAGCTGCCCGGCGTGTCGCTGCAGATCGGGCCCCGGCGGAGCTACCTCTACGGCACGACCGCGGCGCACCTGCTCGGCTACGTCGGCGAGGTCAGCGTCGAGGAGCTGCAGCGCCTGCCCGGCTACCGGATGGGCGACACGATCGGGAAGTACGGCCTCGAGAAGTACTGGGAAGACCGCCTGCGCGGCGAGAACGGCGGCCAGCAGATCGAGGTCGACGCCTTCGGGCGCAAGCTGCGCGTGCTCGACGAGGTGCCGGAGGTGCCCGGGGCGAACATCCACCTGACGCTCGACGCCGGGCTGCAGCACGCCGCCGAGGAGGCCATGGGGGACCACGAAGGCTCGGTGGTCGTCCTCGATCCGCACGACGGCGCGGTGCTGGCGATGGTGTCGAAGCCGGCCTTCGATCCCAACCTGTTCGCCCGCGGCATCACCTCCGACGAGTGGCGCTCGCTCACCACCGACTCGCTGCATCCGCTGGCGAACAAGGCGCTCCAGGGCCAGTACCCGCCGGGCTCGACGTTCAAGATCGTCGTCGCCACCGCCGCCCTCGAGGAGAACATCATCAATCCGTTCACCCGGATCTTCTGCGGCGGCAGCCTGCACTACGGAAATCGCGACTTCCGCTGCTGGAAGAAGGGCGGCCACGGCTGGGTGAACCTGCACGAGGCGATCGTCGGCTCGTGCGACGTGTACTTCTACCAGGTGGGCCAGCGGCTCGGCATCGACACCATCGCGCAGTACGCGCGCCGCTACGGGCTCGGCGCTGCGACCGGCATCCCGCTCGATCACGAGCGCGGCGGCACCATCCCCGACACGCAATGGAAGCGGCAGCGCTACGGCGAGCCGTGGTACTCGGGCGAGACGCTGTCGGTCGCCGTCGGTCAGGGCTACGTGACCGCCACGCCGCTGCAGATGGCGAACCTGATCGCCATGGTCGCCGCCGGCGGCACCCGGCATCGGCCGCATTACGTCGCCCGCGTGGACGCTCCGGAGGGTGTGGACGTTCCCGCCGTTCCCGACCAGGTCGCGCATCTCGGCGTGCGGTCGAGCACGCTCGCCCAGGTGCAGTCCGCGCTGCGCGACGTCGTCATGAGCGAGCGCGGCACCGGCAGGAAGGCGCGCGTCGAGGGCATCGAGGTGGCCGGCAAGACCGGCACGTCGCAGGTGGTCCGGTTGAAGACCGATCGCAAGGTCAACCAGCGGCTGTTGCCCCGCGAGCAGCGCGACCATGCCTGGTTCGTGTCGTTCGCGCCGGTCGGCGCACCGGAGGTGGCGGTGGCTTGCCTGATCGAGCACGCGGGCGGCGGCGGCGGCGCGATGGCCGCTCCGGTCGTACAGAAGGTGCTCGCGTACTACTTCGAGCACAGGAAGGCTCCCCGCGAGGATGGTCAACAAGAGGCTCGCGCAACACGTTGATTGGCTGCTGCTGCTGCTGGTCGCGACCATCGTGTCGATGGGTTTGGCCACGGTGTACAGCGCCACCTACGCACAGACGCAGAGCCAGACGAGCCAGCTCGTCTGGCGCCAGGCGATCTGGGCGGGCGCCGGATGCGTGCTGATGTTCGCGCTGTTGATCGTGGACTACCGCAAGCTCGAGCGCTTCGCGTACGTGATCTACGTCGGGGTCGTGGCGCTGCTGGTGCTCGTCCCGGTGGTCGGCTTCCTGAGCGGCGGCTCGCGTCGCTGGATCCACCTCGGCTTCTTCGCGCTGCAGCCCTCCGAGCTCGCCAAGCTGGCGCTGATCCTGGTGCTGGCGCGCTTCTTCCACCGCGACACCGCGCCGGGGAGCCACGGGCTGAAGGAGCTGGTCGTGCCGGCGCTGCTGTTCGCCGTGCCGGCGGTCTTGACGCTCGCGCAGCCCGATCTCGGCTCGGCCGCGGTGTTGGGCTTCGTCTGCATGAGCCTCGTGCTGATCGCCGGCCTGCGCTGGCGATCGATGCTGTCGCTCGTTCTCGTCGGGCTGGTCGGCGTGTTCGTCGCCGGGCAGTCGCTCTGGGGGCACCTCAAGCCCTACCAGCAGAAGCGCATCCTCACGTTCCTCAATCCCGAGGCCGACCCGCTGGGCGCGGGCTACCACCTGATCCAGTCGAAGATCGCCGTCGGCTCGGGGATGTTCTGGGGCAAGGGCTTCCTGCACGGAACGCAGAACCGATTGCAGTTCCTGCCGGAGCAGCACACCGATTTCATCTTCTCGGTTTTCGCCGAGGAGTGGGGCTTCGTCGGCTGCGCCACGCTGGCGCTGCTGTATGCCGCTGTGCTGCTGCGCGGTTTGCAGATCGTGTCGCGCGCGAAGGATCGCTTCGGGGCGCTGATCGCCTTCGGCGTGGTGTCGCTGATCTTCTGGCAGGCGTTCGTCAACATGGCGATGACGACGGGGCTCCTGCCCGTGGTGGGCATCACGCTGCCGTTCTTCAGCTACGGCGGGTCGTCGATGATCACGCTGCTGCTCGGCGTCGGCATCCTGCTCAACGTCTCGATGCGGCGGTTCACGTTCTAGCGGCGTCTGAAGATGCCCCGCCTCGTTCGCGTCTCGCGCGATGAGGGAGCCGAAAAAGGGGTCGGGAGTCTTTTCCCACAGGAAAAGACTCCCGACCCCTTTTTCGACGGTAAACCAGCGGGCGGGGCGGGGCCACTGCGGCCACGCTACGAACACCACCGTCCACACCTCGAAACAGACCGCGCGGCGCCGTGGCGAAGCCGCGGGGGCCTTAGCACACTACTTCAAACCACCTTGGAGATCGCCTGAACGAAATGCCCCTTCGGCACCGCGCCGATGATCTGATCCTTCACTTGCCCGTTCTTGATGAGCAGCAGATTCGGAATCGAGCGCACGCCGTACCGAGACGGCGTCAGCGGATTCTCGTCGACGTTCATCTTCACGACCTTCAGCTTGCCGTCGTACTCCTTCGCGAGCTCATCGACGACCGGCGCAATCGCCCGGCAGGGAGCGCACCACGGCGCCCAAAAGTCGATCAGGACCGGGACGTCGGAGTTGATGACCTCGGTCTCGAAGTTGCTGTCGCTGACTGCCTGTACTGCGCCCATTTCCAGCTCCCTTCCGGCTCGCTCGAACCTCTCGGACGATAACAGACGAGGTCGGCCGTGGCCAGCAGGGTCCCTCGCCCCCCCCGCTTCCTTCTACCGGTGCGGGGGTCTAAGGTTCGTGAATTGCGCTCGCCGCAGGAGGCCCGATGATCGATCTCTACACCTCGCCCACGCCGAACGGCTGGAAAGTCTCGATCATGCTCGAGGAGATCGGGCTTCCCTACACCGTGAAGCCGATCCGGCTCGAGAAGCTCGAGCAGAGGCAAGAATGGTACTTGAAGCTCAATCCGAACGGCCGCATCCCGACGATCGTCGACCACGACGAGGGCGGCTTCGCGGTGTTTGAGTCGGGAGCGATTCTCGTCTACCTGGCGGAGAAAGCGGGAGAGCTCATGCCGCAGGACCGCAAGGGCCGCTCGACGGTGCTACAGTGGCTGATGTTCCAGATGGGCGGCGTCGGGCCGATGCAAGGACAGGCCAACGTCTTCTACCGCTACGCTCCCGAGAAGATCCCCTACGCGATCGAACGCTATCAGAAGGAAACCAAGCGGCTGTACGGCGTTCTCGACCGGCGGCTCGCCGACCACGAGTACCTGGCGGGCGACTACTCGATCGCCGACATCGCCACCTGGCCGTGGGTGACGCTGCACGGCTGGGCCGGCGTCGACGTCGAGGACCTGCCGCACCTCGAGCGCTGGATCGACAGGGTCGGCGAACGGCCGGCGGTGATCAAGGGGCGGGCCGTTCCCGAGGTCATCAAGATCGAGGGCGGCGCCGCCGACGAGCTGGTCAAGAAGGGGGCAACGATCCTCGTTTGAGGCACCCGATGTCGCGGCAGAACCCGATCGAGCGCCCCGACGGCGCGCCCCGCCGCCAGCCGGCGATGCCGCGGAGCCCGTCGTGAAGGCCGTCTGGTACGAGCGGGTCGGTCCCGCCGCCGAGGTACTGAAGCTCGGCGACCTGCCGGTTCCGGAGCCCGGCCGCGGCGAGGTACGCGTGCGGCTGCGCGCCAGCGCCGTCAACCCGAGCGACGCGAAGACCCGCGCGGGCATCTCCAAACGGCCGACGATGTTCCCGCGCATCATCCCGCACAGCGACGGCGCCGGGGTGATCGACGGCGTCGGCGAGGGGGTGCCGAAGGCGCGCATCGGCGAGCGCGTGTGGCTGTACAACGCCCAGTGGGAGCGGCCGTTCGGCACGGCTGCGGAGTTCGTCGCGTTGCCCTCCGACCTGGCCGTGTCGCTGCCCGAGAACGTCGGCTTCGCCGAGGGCGCCTGCCTCGGCATCCCGGTGATGACCGCGCACCGCTGCCTGCTCGGCGACGGCAGCGTGGCCGGCCGCACCGTGCTCGTCGCCGGCGGCGCCGGCGTCGTCGGCCACTACGCGATCCAGCTCGCCAAGTGGTCGCAAGCCAAGGTGGTCACCACGGTGAGCTCGCCGGCCAAAGCGGCGCATGCGCGCGCCGCCGGGGCCGACCACGTGATCGACTACAAGCGCGAGGCGGTGGCCGAGCGCGTGCTCGAGATCACCAGCGGACGCGGCGTCGACCGCGTCGTCGAGGTCGATCTCGGCGCCAACTTGCCGATTTTGCCGCGCGTCCTGAAGCCGAACGGCACGGTCGCCGCCTACGCGTCGATGGGCGTGCGCGAGCCCGTGCTGCCGGTCTATCCGCTGATGATGCGCAACACCCGCATCGATCTCGTGCTCGTCTACACGATGCCCGAGGAAGCCAAGCGCCGGGCGATCATCGACATCGGGGCTTGGCTCGCCACCGGCAGCGCGCAGTTCGCGATCGCCGCCCGCTTCCCGCTCGAGCGCTTGGCCGAAGCCCACGACCTCGTCGAGCGCGGCGACAAGCTCGGCCACGTGGTCGTCGACATCGAACCGTAGAATCTCGCCGCCGGCCCCGCGGCACCCCGCGGTGAATCCGTCTATTCCTCGTCCCCGCCCTCGGGGATCGGTCGGCCCGAGTCGCGCCACTCGACCGCCGCGTGAAAGCCGTGCTGCTCCGCGTAGCGCTTGAACCAGAAGCCTTCCGGGGAGTGGCGGGTGATGCCGTCGAACAGCGTGGCGATCATCTGCGTGCTGCCGAGGCCCATGTTCTCGTAGGCCTGGTTGATCATCAGCTTCTGCATCATCAGCTGGTTCTTCGGCACCGCGGCCATGCGCTCGGCGAGCGCCGCGACGGCGGCGTCGAGCTCCGCGGGCGGCACCGATTGGTAAACCAGCCCCCACTGGGCGGCGGTCCTGCCGTCGATCGTGTCGCCGGTCAGCAGCATCCGCTTGGCCTTCTCGGCGCCCAGGCGGAACACCCACATCGCCGTGGTCGGGCAGCCCCACACGCGCGCCGGCATGTAGCCGATGCGCGCGTCGTCGGCCATGACGACGATGTCGCAGCACAGCGCGATGTCGCTGCCGCCGGCCACGGCGTAGCCGTGCACCTTGCAGATCGTCGGCTTGTACGACCGCCAGAGCGAGAAGAAGTCGTCGGTGTTGCGCTTCATGCCCTTGTAGTCCTTCATCGGATCCCAGGGCATCTTCTCCTGGATGCCCTCGCTCCTGCCCTCGGCCCAGAGCTTCAGGTCGTAGCCGGCGCAGAACGCGCGGCCCGCCCCCTGCAGCACGATGACGTGCACCGCGTCGTCCTCGTTCGCCTGCTCGACCGCCTGGCGGATCTCGCGCGGCATGCGCGCGTCGATCGCGTTCAGGCGCTCCGGACGGTCGAGGGTGATGGTGGCGATGCGGCCCCGGCTCTCGTAACGCAGCGACGAGTAGCTCATGGTTCGGTTCCTCCCCGCTCGAACGCCTACACGATTCGATCTTTCGAACAAGCCCTTGCCGCGACCCGCACCGCCTGTGCTAGCACCGGAGCGGGGAGGTGCCCGGCATGTCCATCGATCTCACGAATCTGGATGCCACGGCCCAGGCGGAGCTGGTGCGCAAGGGGGACGTGACCGCGGCGGAGCTGGTCGACGCCGCGATCGAGCGCATCGAGCGCCTCAATCCGCGGCTGAACGCGGTGATCATCCCGCTGTTCGACAAGGGCCGAGAGCAGGCGCGAGCCAAGCTCGAGCCCGGACCGTTCCGCGGCGTGCCGTTCCTGCTGAAGGACCTGGTGGCGGCCAGCGCCGGCGATCCGCTGCACAGCGGCATGCAGCTCATGAAGAAGCTCGGCTTCGTCGCCCCCGAAGACTCCTACCTGGCGCGCAAGTTCCGCGAGGCCGGCTTCATCGTGCTCGGCAAGACCAACACGCCCGAGCTCGGCCTGGCGGCGACCACCGAGCCGCTCGCCTACGGCGCGAGCCGCAATCCGTGGAACCCCGAGCACTCGACCGGCGGCTCCTCCGGGGGCAGCGCCGCGGCGGTGGCCGCGCGCATGGTGCCGGCGGCGCACGCCAACGACGGCGGCGGCTCGATCCGCATCCCCGCCTCGGAGTGCGGCATCGTCGGCCTGAAGCCGAGCCGCGGGCGCGTCTCGGTCGGGCCGGCGTTCGGCGAGGCGTGGCACGGCCTGGCGATCGAGGGAGCCGTCACCGTGTCGGTGCGCGACAGCGCCGGCATCCTCGATGCGATCAGCGGCCCGATGCCCGGCGACCCCTACGTCGCACCCCCGCCCCACCGGCCTTACGTCGAGGAGGTCGGCCGCGATCCCGGCCGTCTGACGATCGGCCTGATGACCGAGCGCCCGGGCAAGAACGGCAAGCTTCACCCCGAATGCGTGCAGGCCGTCGAGAACGCCGGGCGGCTGCTGCAATCGCTCGGACATCGTGTGGAGGTCTCGCACCCCGACGCGTTCGACGACGGCGACCTCCTGCCGCACTTCAAGCGGCTGATCGACGCGCACACCACGCAGGCCATCGACTTCATCGGCCAGCTCCTCGGCCGGCGGATCGAGGCCGACGAGGTCGAGCCCTACACCTGGCGATTCGTCGTCGACGGCCGCAAGGTGTCGGCCAGCGACTACATCACGTCGGTCGATTGGATCCACGCCTGGGCGCGCCGCATGGCGGCGTGGTGGGTGGACGGGCACGACCTGCTGGTGACGCCGACGATCGCCGAGCCGCCGCCGCGACTCGGCGACCTCGGCGGCCCCGGCGGCGACCCACGGAAGCGCTGGGAGCGGAACCTGGAAGTGATCCCGTTCACCCCGGCGTGCAACGCCACCGGCCAGCCGGCGCTCTCGCTGCCGCTGCACTGGGAGGCCGGCGGGCTGCCGGTCGGCGTGCATTTCGTCGCCCCGTATGGGCGGGAGGACGTGCTCGTCCGCATCGCCGCGCAGCTCGAGCAGGCGCAGCCCTGGGCGCAGCGTCGGCCGGCGGCGTAGGCGCCCGCCGACGGTTCACCCGAGCACCCGCTGCGTCAGCCGGTTCACCTGCCGCTCGAGCGCCATCGCGGCGAGCGCCAGCACCGCGATCAGCGCGCAGATCATCGCCACGAAGCTCGGCGTGGCGAGGTGGCGGCCGAGCGTCGCGAAGTAGAGGACGTAGGGCTGGTGGAGCAGGTAGAGGCCGTAGGAGTACGCGCCGACGGCGGCGAGCACGGCGCCGGGCCGGGGCGCACGGGCGGCGGCGCGGGCGACGTGCGCGAGCACGATCGCCAGGCCCGTACCGATCAGCGCGTCGGTGAACGTGTACGACCAGAGCGTCGCGTAGCTGTAGAGGCCGAGCGTGTAGAGGGCCGCGCCGGCGGCGAGCGCCGGCGGCGAGAAGAGCCGCCGATCGACGTCCGCGGCCCGGGTCCGGTAGAGCAGCCCGAGCGCCATACCGAGCGCGAACTCCCAGAGGCGCGGCAGGAAGAACGCGCCCTGCACGTAGTAGCCGTTCACCGGGAACACGCAGAGCATCACGTAGCGGGCGCCGAGCGTGGCGCCGAGAGAGAGGGCCAGAAACCACGCCACCCCGGCGCGCTGCAGCAGCCGGAAGAGCAGCGGAAAGACCAAGTAGAGCTCGAGCAGCAGGCCGAAATACCACAACGCCGGGTTGAAGTAGTAGAAGATCGTCTCGACGGGATAGACGCGGTCGCCGAGGAAGCTGAGCAGGAAGCGATAGTCGATCGGCTCGTAGCGCACCTGGAACGGCGAGACGAGATAGACGACGTGCGCGATCCAGTACATCGGGAAGAGCCGCAGCAGCCGGGCCCGGTACCAGCCGACCCAGCCGCGCGCCGGCCCGCCGGTCCGGGCCAGCGAGTAGACCAGGCCGAACCCCGAGAGCACGAGGAACACCGACACGGCGTGGAATCCAACCGAGCCGAACCCCACGGCATACGCCTCGAGCCCGCACGCGATCTGCTGCAGCCACGACTGCGGCCGGCACGACGCCCAGTAGCCCGCCAGGTATCCGCCGCTCAGCGCGCCGGGAAAGCGGCCGTCGCCGACCAGCACGCGAAAGCCGTGGAAGTAGGCGATCCACAGGATCGAGATCCCCTTCATGACGTCGAGCCATTCGAGGCGCGCCGTGGCCGGCTTGGCGTCCATGTCGAGCTTCTATAGCCTTCACCGCGCGCGGCGAGGAAGTCCGCCGACTCGGCGTTGACTTGGCTCCGCCGATCGCCGACCCTCGCCGGCGAAGGAGAGCTTGCAATGGAGACACGCCAACTCGGATCGCTCTCGGTGTCGGCGCTCGGCCTCGGCTGCATGAGCATGTCGGAGTTCTACGGAAAGGCCGACGAGGCGGAATCGCTCGCCACGCTCGAACGGGCGTTCGATCTCGGCATCACGTTCCTCGATACCGCCGACGTGTACGGCGTCGGCCGCAACGAGCAGCTGGTCGCCAAGGTGTTGCGCGGCCGGCGCGGCGGCGTGGTCCTCGCCACCAAGTTCGGCATCGTGCGCGCTCCGGACGGCACGCGGCTCGGCGTCAGCGGCAAGCCCGACTACGTGCGCTCGGCCTGCGAAGCGAGCCTGCGGCGCCTCGGCGTGGAGGTCATCGACCTCTACTACCAGCACCGCGTCGACGCCTCGACGCCGATCGAGGAGACCGTCGGAGCGATGGCCGAGCTGGTCCGGCAGGGGAAGGTGCGCTTCCTCGGCCTCTCGGAGGCGGCGCCGGCGACGATTCGCCGCGCCCACGCCGTCCACCCGATCACCGCGCTGCAGAACGAGTACTCGCTGTGGAGCCGCGACCCGGAAGACGAGATCCTGCCGACCTGCCGCGAGCTCGGCATCGGCTTCGTGCCCTACAGTCCGCTCGGCCGCGGCTTCCTGACCGGCCGGCTCCGCCGCTTCGAGGACCTCGCCGCGGACGACTTCCGCCGCATGAATCCCCGCTTCCAGGGCGAGAACTTCCGGCGCAACCTCGACCTCGTCGACCGCGTGCGCGCGATCGCCGCCGAGAAGGGCTGCGCGCCGTCGCAGCTCGCGCTCGCCTGGGTGCTGGCGCAGGGCGCCGACGTGGTGCCGATCCCCGGCACCACCCGTCGCGGCCACCTCGAGGAGAACGTCGCCGCGCTGTCGGTCCGGCTCTCGGCGGCCGACCTCGCCCGCGTCGACGAGGTCGCGCCGCGCGGCGTGGCCGCCGGGGATCGCTACGCGCCCGACGGCATGCGCCTTCTGAACCTCTAGCCCCGTGACCGGCTATTTCTTCTTGTCGGCCGCGAGCACCTCGAGCAGCTCGACCTCGAAGACCAGCGGCGCGCCCGGCTTGATGAGCGGCGGTGCGCCCTGGTCGCCGTAGGCGATGTCCGCCGGACAGACCAGCTTGGCCTTGCCGCCGACCTTCATCTTCTGCAGGCCTTCGGTCCAGCAGGGGATCACCTGGTTCAGCGGGAACGTCACCGGCTCCTTGCGCTCGTAGGAGCTGTCGAACACCGTGCCGTCGCGCAGCGTCCCCGCGTAGTTCACCTTGACCGTGCTGGTGGTCGCCGGGCTCGGCCCGCTACCCGCCGTCAGGTCGCTGTAGATGAGGCCGGAAGCGGTCTTCACCGCGCCCTTCTCGGCCTCGGCCCGCTTCAGAAACTCCTGCGAGGCTTTGCTCTCGACCTCGGCCGTCTGCACGCTGCGCGTCTTGGCGAGATCCTGGATCTTCGGCCCGTAGACGTTGACGTCGACTCTCGGGGTGACGCCCTGCATGCCGTCCGCCAGGCCCGCCTGGAAGAACTGCATCTCCGCCTCGGTGAGGTTGAAGATCGAGAGGTTCCGCGCCACCGACACCCCCAGCATGTAGATCTCCTTCTCGGTGTCGGTCTCGAGCTTGACGTCGGCGGCCCAGGCCGGGGCCGCGAGCAGAATCGTCGCCAGGACGATGCGGTTCATCGATTTCATGGCTCTCCTTCGCAGGGGTTGGTGGGTCGTGAAACGTCGCGCTCGAGGTATAGCCGGAGTGCGCGCCGAGGGCGAGCGACGAACCGGCTACGGCGCCAGCCGGGCTCGGGGCGAGAGCTTCGAGCCGAGGAGCACGATCAACGCCCAGTCGCTCGGCTTCACCGGCACCCCGCCGCGCGCGGCCGCCGTGCATCGAGGTATTCGCCGTAGAGCACCGCGACGAAGCGCTCCACGCCGGCCAACACCAGCTCGCCGCGCAGCGAGGGGAAGAGATCGAAGGCGTGCTGCGCGCCGCCGAGCTCCGCGTAGGCGACCGGGGCGCGCGTCTCGGCCCGCAGATCGGCGGCGAAGCGCCGCGCCTCGGCCACCGGCACCACCGTGTCCTGGTCACCGTGAACGATCAGGAACGGCGGGGCGGCGGCATGGATCCGGCTCATCGGCACGCCTTCTCGTAGACGGCGCAGTCCTCGGCGAGCGAGGCCTTCAGCACCTTCCGCTCGAGCGCCACGTCAGCCCGGCGTCGACCAGGCTGACCGCCAACAGCAGCCAGGAGATCATCGCGCGCTCTTGCCGGCCAGCGCGTGCTCGACCAGGATCAGGCGGTCGTTGCCGAAGAACATCGAGTCGCCGACGAACATCGTGGGCGAGCCGAACCCGCCGCGGCGCACGCACTCCTCGGTGTTGGCGCGGACGCGGTCCTTGTAGGCGGGCTGCTGGATCTTCGCGAAGTACTCGGCGGGATCGAGGCCGGCCCGGCGCACGATCGGCTCGAGGACGTCGTCGCGGCTGATGTCCTGGTCGTCCCCCCAGTAGGCGGCGAACACCGCCTGGCTGTACGGCGAGATCCGCCCCCGCTCGAGAGCCACCAGCGCGCCGCGCAGCGCCTTCACCGAGTTCACCGGAAACACCGACGGCGGGAAGCGGATCTCGAGCCGATAGAACTCGGCCCAATCGCGCAGGTCCTTGGCGAGGTAGCGCGCCTTGGGCGGCACCGGCCGCTCGCGAGACTCGTAGACCGAAGGATTGACGGTGTTGAAGATGCCGCCGACCAGAACCGGCCGCCACTCGAGCTCGGCATGGCGCCGCCGGCAAAGCTCCTCGATGCGGGTGAACGCGAGATACGTCCACGGGCTCGAGTAGTCGTAGAAGAACTCGACCTTCGCCATCGCCTTCTACTACGCGACCGCGCCGGCTGGTACAATCGGCCGGTGGCGGTCGTGCTCTTCGACGGCCTGTGCAACCTCTGCAGCGGCGCGGTCGACTTCATCATCGACCGCGACCCCCGGGCGGAGCTCCGCTTCGCCGCGCTGCAGTCCGACGCGGCCCGCCCGCTGCTCGCCCGCTGCGGCCTGCCCGCGGAGCACCCCGGCAGCATCGTGCTCGTCGAAGACGGCCGCTGCTACCGACGCTCGACGGCCGCGTTGCGGATCGCCCGCCGTCTGACCTTCCCCTGGCCGTTGCTCTACGCGCTCCTGCTGGTGCCGAGGCCGCTGCGGGATGCCGTCTACGACTGGGTGGCGCGAAACCGCTACGGATGGTTCGGCAAGCGTGATCGCTGCCGAACGCCAACCCCGGACCTGCGGTCCCGGTTTCTGCCCTGATCGCCGAGGCCGTTACGTTGCTGTCGTTGTGCCGTTTTTTGCCCTCCCGCGGGCCTCGGAAACTCACGGATTTGAAAGGGAAAGTTTCCGGTCGTTGGGCTTGCGAGCAGGGCACGAAGGTTGCTCTAAGAGGGCCGATGGGACGCGACGCCGATGGCAGCGACGCCGGGTTCACCCTCATCGAGTTGCTCGTCGTGGTGGCGATCATCGGCATCCTGGCCGCGATCGCGATCCCGCAGTACGCCCTGTACAGGCAGCAGGCGGTCGACTCGCACATGGTTTCGAACCTGCACGACGCCCGGCACGCGATGGAGTGCTTCTACGCGCAGTCCTCCCCGGAATCCTATTCCGGGGCGACGGTGACGCTGCTGCGCAGCGACTGCGAGTATCGCGATGCCGCCGACACCACCTTGCAGATCGTCGCGGTGACCGATCAGACCTATCAACTGCGGGCCTGCGCCAGCGGCGGGACGTCGCCGGCTTTCTTCTACGACTCGACGGTCGGCGTGATCGTCCCCGACAGCGGCGCGTGCTCATAGGCCGGGGTCAAGGCGGCGGCGCGAACCCGTGCCGCTGGGTATTCTCGGCGATGGTCCGCGACTCCAGGAACTGCTTCAGGTAGTCGGGGCCGCCCGCCTTCCAGCCCGCTCCCGAGAGCTTCAGGCCGCCGAACGGCTGGCGGCCCACGACGGCGCCGGTGATCGCCCGGTTCAGGTACAGGTTGCCGACCCGCAGCTCGCGGCGCGCCTGCTCGAGGTGCGCAGGGGAGCGCGAGAAGACGCCGCCGGTCAGGCCATACGCGGTCTGGTTGGCGAGCTCGACGGCGCGCTCGAAGCTCGGCGCGCGGAGCACGCAGAGCAGCGGGCCGAACACCTCTTCCTGGGCGAGCGGATGACGGGGGTCGAGCCCGGCGACGATCGCCGGCGGCACGAAGAAGCCCGCGGCGTCGAGCGGCTCGGCCGAGCCGGTGAGCAGCTCGCCGTCCCGGCCGGCGCGCGCGACGGCCGCGAGCACACGGTCGCGGGCCTCGGCGTCGATCAACGGACCGATCTGGTGGCGCGGATCCTCCGGCGGGCCGATGCGCAGCGTGCGCGTCGCCTCGACGAGCCGCGGCAACAGCGTCGCGCAGCCGTCCCCGACGACGATCAGCCGCGAGGCGGCCGAGCACTTCTGCCCTTGATACCCGAACGCCGATTCCAGGATCGCCGCCAGGGCCTCGTCCTGGTCCGCGTCGCGGTCGACGATGATCGCGTTCTTGCCGCCCATCTCGCAGACCGCGCGCTTCAAGAACCCGTCGCGCGTCGGCTCCACCGCGGCCGCGCGCAGGATCTCGAGTCCGACCGCGCGCGAGCCGGTGAAGGCGACCAGGCGCACGTCGCCGTGCCGCACCAGCGCGGCGCCCACCTCCGCGCCCCCCTGTACGAGGCTCGCCGCCGGCGGCGGCACCCCGGCACGCAGCAGCACGGCGTGCAGCTCGGCGCCGAGGACCGGCGATTGCTCGGCGGGCTTGACGACCACCGTGTTGCCGGCGACCAGCGCGGCGGCGGCCATGCCGGCGGGGATCGCCAGCGGGAAGTTCCACGGGGCGATCACCGCCGCCACTCCGAGCGGCTCGTAGCGAAGCTCGCCGGTCTCGCCCGGCAGCCGCTCGGTGACGACGCGCTCGCCGATGCGGCGCATCTCGGCCGCGTAGTACTCGAGGTAGTCGACGGCTTCGCAGACCTCCGCGTCGGCGTCGCGCCAGCCCTTGCCGACCTCGAGGATGATGCGCGCGGAAAGCTCGTCCCGCCGCCGCCGCATTTCCGCGGCGGCGCGGCGCAGCACCGCGGCGCGCTCCTCGAGCGGAGTCCGACTCCAGGCGGCGAAGGCCTGGCGCGCCTCGGCGACCGCGCGCTCGACGAGACCGGCATCGGCGCGCGGCACGCGGCCGATCACCTCCGCCGGGTTCGCCGGATTGACGGATTCGAAGCACGCGCCGGCGACCACTTCCTCGCCGCCGATGCGCAGCGGGTAGACCGCGCCGAGCGACGCGCGCGCCGCGTCGAGCGCGCCGCCCAAGCCCTCGCGGGCCGCTTCGCGCGAGAAGTCGCGCGGCGGCTCGTTGCGGAACTCCCGCTCCGCCGCCGCGGCGCCGGCCGGCTCGCGCGCCCGCGGCTCGCGATCCGCGGCGGGCGGCGCGATCAGCCGCTCGACGTCCCGACCCTCCGCGTAGCTCTCGCGCAGGAACGACACGTTCGAGGTGTTCTCGAGCAGCCGGCGGATCAGATAGGCCATGCCGGGAATCAGGTCGCCGACCGGCAGGTAGACCCGCACCCGCTCGCCGCCGTCGATCAGCGCGCGGCGCAGCGGCTCGGCCATGCCGTGGAGCATCTGGATCTCGTAGGCGCCGGGAGCCAGGCCGAGCTCGCGCGCGCAGGCGATGGCGTGCGCGATGCTGCGCAGGTTGTGGCTGCCGAACGCGGCGTCGACGAGATCGCGCTCTTCGAGCAGCCGCCGCGAGCATCGCTCGAAGGCGAGGTCGGTCTGCGCCTTGTCGAGGAAGACCGGCGGCGGCCATCCCTTCTGCCGCGCCCACGCGACCTCGCTGTCCCAGTACGCCCCCTTGACGAGGCGCACGCCGATGCGGCGCCGCCGCGCGTGCGCCCAGCCGAGCAGCGCTTCGAGATCGGCCTCGGCATCGCGCAAGTACGTCTGCAGGGCGACGGCGGCGGGCGGCGACTCCGCGAACTCGGGCTCCTCGAGCACGGAGCGAAACACCGCGAGCGTCGTCTCCTTGAACGCGTGCTGCTCCATGTCGACGGTGATCGCCGCCGCGGCGCGCCGAGCGTCGCGCAACAGGCGCCGCAGGCGCAGCGCGGCCACCCGCTCGGCGTCGGGATCGAGCGGATCGAAGCGCGCGTAGAGCGACGACAGCTTGACCGAGACGTTGACGCGCGCGAGCGGCCCGCGGTCGTCGCGATCGATGCGCTCGACCTCGTCCCAGCCGGCGGCCACCGCCGCCGCCTCGGCGAGCAGCCGCTGGTAGCGACCGAGCATGCGCTGCGCCTCGGCCTGGCTGACCGTCTCCTCGCCGACGAGGTCGAGCGTGAACGCCGCGGGCTCGGCGCGCAGCTGCCCGAGCACCTCGGCGAGCGCCCGCGGGTTCTCCTCGGCGATGAACCGGCGGGCGAGGCCGGTCACGTTCTTCCGCGCCACGGGGGCGAGCAGCCAGCCCGCGTGCAGCGTGTGCGCAAGCAGCGTCAGGCCGCCGAGCGCGTGATCGACCGCCGCGAAGTACTCCTCGAGGTGCGCGCCGACGTCCCGCGCCCCCCGCAGGCTCGGCAGCACGTCGACGAAGCGGAACAGCGCGGTGCGCACCGGCTCGTCGTCGAGCGATTGCTCGATCATGCGCCGCAGCCAGTCGCGCGGCTCGAAGATCGCCGGCCGCCTTCCCGCCGCCCGCCGCGTGAGGTCCCGCGCGATCTCGCGCACGGCAGCCTCGAGACCCGCGGAGCGGCTCACTTCAATAGGTTTCCGCCGGCGTGTCTCGATCGCCGCCGTCGATCCACCGATCGTCCGCCGCGCCGGAGCGCGCCTCGGAAAGCGTCGGACAGTAGTGGAGCGCGCGCTGGTAGAGCTCTCGGCGCTCCGCCGGGTCGTGCGAATCGCGCGCCATCTCGGCGTAGACTTCCGCGCGCTTGCAGTTCTCGGGATCGATCGCCGCAGAAATGGACGGCGCCGGCGGGACATCGTCGACCGGACGCTCGCGCCGCGACCGGGTATAAGCTCCTTCGGGCGCGCGCGCCGACCGCGCTCGCCACCGGCGGTCGCCGGCGCGCTCGCGGGCCATCACCTCGGCCCGGCCCGGCGGTTCGCCCGCGGCCAGAAGGTCTTCCGCCTGGCGACGGGCCGTCACGGCACGCTCGACCGACGAAGGGTGCGAATCGAAGTAGCCCGCGCTCATCGTCTGC